>CAVOEM010000178.1:0-6030 GCA_963694575.1 Planctomycetes bacterium UBA1146
GCTGATCGAAACCGATCTTCTCGCCTTCGGCTTGCTCGATCAATTCATCAAGAGCGCACTGCAGGAACTGAAGGAAATGGGACAGGACGGCAAGGAAGTGACCCTCGAGCGTGTCCCACTGGAAGGCCGGAACAGGAGTCGCAAGGACCGAGGAGTCGTCGATCGAATAGACAGCGAGAGTGTCTGGCTTCGACTATCTTCGGAGAATGCCGTGATGCCGATGAAGATCAACGAACTCACCGACTCGTTCCTGTTTGGCCTGGTCTCCCAACGGCACGGAAATTCAAGCGTGGAATACCGAATTCCTCTGGGACTGCTCAGCATGTACCGAGGTCTCAATGACATCGCACTGGACAACTTCCGCATCGCCGAGGAAAAAGGCACCAGACCCGACACCTGGTTACAGCATCTGCAGTGGGCCAAGAATAACGTGTCCGGCTACTGATCACTCCTCGATCAAGGCTGAGACCCTTGTCCAGTCGGCCAGATCGTCCACATCCTCGAGAACCAAGGGGTTATCCGTGACGACATGATCGACCCTCAGATCCGGAAGCGCTAACAAAGCCCTGAGGTGCTGCGGGCCATCGGCTTGCAGCAGGGCATCGATCTTATCCCTGGTCACGATCACCGGATGACCACGACGCATCGCATGAGAGATGATCCAGGCATCGAAGTTGGAATGGCTTTCACGGGCGGCCCTGGTCAGTTGTTCGACATCCGATTGCCTGACACCGATGACATCTACCGGGTGAATCAGCATTGCATCCCACTGCCCTGTTTCAGCGACTGCAGCCCGGATACTACTGACCGGCCCATCACTGGGGTCATGATTGATCACCAGTGGAGATCCAACCCGATCTGCCTCTTCCTGCACTGCCGCACAATGGGTGCCTCCACCCACCACCATCACCTCATCACAGCCACCACTGTGCAGAGTCTGATGTAATCGATCGAGAATTGATCGGCCGTGAAGTTTGAGCAAAGCCTTGGGTGAACCGAGCCGACTCGACTCTCCTGCTGCGATGATGACGCCTCGAATTTTCATCCGGTGCGCTCCTCTACATCCGATTCTGAGAAGAAAGCTTCCAGTCCTGTACGAACTTCATCCCAGGTGCCAGCGATGCGGCGGCAATCGGGCAAACTCGAGAGAAACCGTTTTCCGTAGGGTTTGTTGACTATCCGTGCATCTCCGATGACCACGACACCCCGGTCATCGAGGGTTCGAATCAAACGGCCAAACCCTTGACGCAACCCCAACACCGCACGGGGCAATGCGAGGTGAGCAAATGGGCTCTTTCCTCTCGCTTCCAGTTCCTCTGCCCTGCCTTGTTCAAGCGGGTGATTGGGAATTCTAAAGGGCAACCTGGCGATGATCACACAAGACAATGCCGCTCCGGGAACATCAATTCCTTCCCAGTACGACTGATTACCGAAAAGCACTGCATGACCAGAGTCGACGAATCGCCTCAGCAATTCGCTCCGGGGGGCTTCACCCTGTACCAGAAGCGGCATGCCAAGCGCTTGCAAACCAGAACGAACCATCTCTGCTGTTCGACGAAGCGCCCGATGAGACGTGAACAGGACGAAGGTTCGGCCGTCTGCCGCACGAGCGGTGTCGAGCACCATCGCTGCAATTTTCTCGTCATATCCAGAACGACCCGGGTCTGGAATGTCTCCTGGCAATCCAAGCAGGACCTGCCGCTTCCAGTCGAATGGAGATGAGAAGTCCTCGCGCTTTATCCGCTCACGTTCGACATGATCCCAACCGAGCCTGTCACTGAGAAAGTTCCACGACTCCCCGACTCTCAACGTGGCGCTGGTCTGAATCACTGTAGAAACCGGACCGTACAGGTGCTCGGCGAGGAGTTCATCGACGCGCAATGGGGCCGCACGGAGGACCACTTGTTTGACGGGCTTCGATGCCATCTCGATCCATGGTTGGATTCCACCAGAGGCTCCCAAGACGAAATCGATCGATGAGATCTGCTCAACCACGGAACGAAGTGCCGAACGCATCTCTACCAGGCCTGCCTGAAATTCCAATTCCGGTTCGAAGGTCTCCTCTTCAAGCACCTCGAAACAATTTTGCAACTCACCTCTCAACCCATCGAGGCTCTCCCTCACATCCGCCAGTGGAGGGGAAACCACGGTCATCGGAAGCAGACCTTCACGATCCCCGATTCGCGCCATCAGCGACCCCGCTTGCCCAGCAGAATCTTCCACCAGGTGAGCCGCAGCGAGGACCCTGACTTCCAGTCGATCGAGTGCCGCCTCGATCTCTTGCCGTGCGACGCGCACTCGCGGAAGAACAGTCATCGACAGCAACTCGTGGGCGTGACCCTGGTGGTGGCGTGCGAGGTGACTGCGTAGCCAGGGAAGGCGGCCACTCTCCTTGCGACTCTTCTTGCCACGGTTCGCCACCAATCGGCCCAAGACCTGAAGAACTCCTCGGCGGGACACTTCTGCTCCCAGGTGGTGACAGGCGACCTCTTCCAGGTGATGACCTTCATCAAAAATAACCTTCTGATAGCCAGGGAGCACCAGGTCACTATCGAAGTCACCGGTTGATCTCCGCAGTTTGAGATCGGCAAAGAGCAAGTGGTGATTGACCACCACAATATGTGCACCGAATGACTTTCGCCTTGCCTCGTAATAGAAGCACTCACGGTAATGCGGGCATCGCGCCTTCAAGGATTGATCGGAAGTGGACTGGAAATCGGACCAGATCTCAGCAGGAACCTCACCTAGCATCTCCTGGCGAGTGCCATGCTTTGCCTCCCCGAGACGGTCGATCACATCCGCTACCCAGCTCGCTCGCTCTTCATCATCGGAGAAGATCTCGGGTTCCGTCGACACCTGCTTGGTCTTTCTCCGGCAAGCATAATTGCCACGCCCCTGGATCAAGGCGAATCGGAAATCGATTCCCAGCACTCTTTGAAGAGCGGGCAGATCCTTGTGAACCAGTTGTTCGCCAAGCGGAATCGTTGCGGTGGAGATCACCACCCTGCTGCGATTCTTGACCGCCCAGAGAATCGCGGGCACCAGATATGCATAGGACTTCCCGACCCCGGTTCCCGCTTCCAGTGCGGCGATATCGCCTTGATTGAGAGCCCTCGCTACAGACTTCGCCATCTCCACCTGCCCTGGGCGTTGCTCATAACCAGGGAAGGATGTGGAAAAAACTCCTCCGTCAGCAAAGATCTGTTCGATCTCATCGGCTTCCACAGCGACTTCCGCGCGCTCGGGAAACGGCTCGACGACTCGATTCATCTTGCTGCCATCATTATTGACGATGAAGAATCCGAGGCGTCGGCCACCCGCGTCCGAGGCGATCGACAGGTCAGCGGGACTGGGAGTGAGATCTCCCCCCGGATGATTGTGGATCAACACCTGAAATCCTTCCTCCGCGCGGGAAAGGAAGACAGGCACCTCTGAAGAGCGGCCTCGTGCGACCACCTCAACATAATGGAGTTGGCCCTGGTCATCGACGCGACCGAGGAAGAAGACCTCATTCTGGCCAGCGGCAGCGATTTCGGAAGCGATCGACTCTCGAATAGCAGGAGTCATCCACGCTGCAGTGTCGATTCCCTCGGTACGGCCCAAAATTGTGTCCTCTCCGGGTAGATGGAATCATCGACCCAGATCCCCCACTCGGCAAGCCCACCGCCGCAGTAGAGATAAGAAAACTCCCCGCCAGGAACCCATGGTTCCTGGCGGGGAGTTGTGAGCCACTGAAAGCAGCGACAGATTCGCTACAGAATTAGCAGCCACCCGTCGGTGTCGCACAATCGAGAGGATCGGTGTCTGTCGGGTCGATTCCACAGGTTCCTCCTGGTGCCGGAGGTGGCGGTCCTCCCGAGAAGAGGAATCCAAGCTCGTAGATCGCATCTGCGATGTTAATCGCTCCATCATCGCTGACGTCTGCAGCATCATCGCAGCCAGGAGCGACACCACCAGAGAAGAGGAACCCGAGCAGGCTCACTGCGTCACCGATGTTGATCGCCCCATCTGCGTTGACATCTCCACGACGGAACTGAATCCCTCCGACATTACAGGCGGGATCGCTGGCACAGTCGGGGTCATCGCAGTCTGCCAGTGTATCGCCATCGTCATCGACTCCATTGCTGCAGTCCTCGCTCGGTCCAGTGCTCGGATCTGCACCGGTGTGGTAGAGACCGCAGGTGATGCCACTGAACTCGAAGATCGCAGAGTAGGACTCGTTGATTCCGTCATTGTCGGCATCGATATCGGGGAAGATATTGAAGGTGTTGAGCAGATCGACCAGGGTTCCTGCGAAGGGCGCAGGAGCGGGCTGGGTGATCAGGAAACTCTGGGTCAGGAATGCACTCGTCGGCGTACTCTGGAACTCATAGACCCCGGTGAGTGTGCCAGGAAAGAAGTCTGCTTCGACGGTCAGTCCGTTGAGTGGGATTCCCGACACGTAGATGGTTCCCGGACCAGCAATCAGGTGACCAGCGGTGAGTGAGCCGCCAGGGAAACTTGAAATTGGCTCTCCTGTAACCACGTCATAATCGAACGGGTCGATCACGAAGTCATTGAACCCGTCGCCGTTATTGGTGAAATCGCCGTCCATGTCGAATCCACCAAAGGCGTTCAGGGTGATGTCTCCATCGTCCTGGTAGGTGGGATCGTCCAGATCCGCAACCTCGAGGAGGAACGGAAAGTTATCGAGATTAGAGGCGAGCAGATCGTTGAGTCCCGCCGTGATGGTCGGGTTGGAACCGAGGATTCCTCCGGTCACCACCTGTGATGTCGCTACAAAACCTTCCGCTCTCGGATGGTAGGAGTAGTAGAGATCGCAGGAGATTCCTCCGAACTCGAAAACCGCTGAGTAGGACTCGTTGACTCCATCACTGTCGGCATCGACATCGGGGAAGATATTAAAGGTGTTGAGCAGATCCACCAGGGTACCCGCAAAGGGTGCAGGAGCCGGCTGAGTGGCGAGGAAGTCCTGGGTCAAGAAAGCGTCCGTAGGAGTACTCTGGAACTCGTAGACTCCGGTCAGGGTGCCTGGAGTGAAGTCCGCCTCGACGGTCAATCCGTTGAGCGGGATCCCTCCGACCACGATGGTTCCAGGCCCAGCGACCATGTGTCCATCGACGATGGTTCCATCCGGAAAACTAGAAATTGGTGTTCCGGTGGTCGCATCAAAAGAGGACGGATCAATCACGAAGGAATTGGAGCCGGAACCGTTATTGGAAGAGTCGCCGTCCACATCAAATCCGCCGAATGCGTTGAGGGTGATGTTGTCATCATTGGTGTAGGTCGGGTCATCCAGGTCCGCTACTTCCAGAAGGAATGGAGCGGTCAGAAGGCGCGCTGCCAACAGGTCGTTCAAACCCGCTGCGATGGTCGGATTGGATCCCAGAGCTCCTCCGGTTACCACCTCAGAGGTGGCGACAAAGCCAGGTCTGGAATTCTGTGCCTGAACTTCGACACAGATCAAAAAGGTAAGAATGACTGCAATGCTGGTAAAAACGCTAGTTGTGCCCCGACTCATGAAACCTCCTCATAATTAGGTTCAAAATAGATCGCAATGAATTTCAGTATCTCTTCAATCTTCCCGTATGAGGTCGAGTACCGATAGTCCCAATTCACCACTTCTCGATAGTAATCTGGCCAAAAAAAGTGGCGGCCCCGTCACCGGGAAACCGCCACAAGTCTTATTGCTGGAATACTTTAGGCTAAGACTGCTCGCGCAATCCCTCCGCCACCACCGAAACATGATTGGCCAGAACCTCGAGGAATCCCCCCGAAACGCTCCAGTTCCGATCCCCCGAGTTTTCAAGGGTGACTCTCAGAGGGCCCTCTCCCAATGCAGTGATCAGCGGAGCGTGCCCCGGCAAGATTCCGAGACGACCATCGAGAGCGTGAGCCTCGACGAAGGAAACCTCGCCATCGAACACCTCGCCATCGGGCGAAAGCACTGTGCAGCGTAGAGTGCCGGCCATCGGCCTACCCCTTTGCTTTCATCTTGTCAGCCTTTTCCACCGCATCTTCGATGGTACC
>CAVOEM010000179.1:0-6001 GCA_963694575.1 Planctomycetes bacterium UBA1146
CCAGTGCTGGATCTCCTTGTCGACATCTGCTCCCAGGGGTGGCGAGTAGGTGAGGCTGTATCCATGTCGGGTGCCATTGGTGGTGTGGAGATCCAGCACCAGATGGGGATCCCAAACCTTCCAGATCTTCTCCAGCACCGAGCGCATCTCTGGAGAGTCCGCCTTGAGACAATCGCGATTGAGATCGAGTCGTTCGTCATTGGTGCGGCGGCCGATCGGATCAGGTCCATCTTGATGACCCCGCTGGCGTAGCCCGGGCCCCAGTGCCTCGTTTCCATCGACGTTGTAGATCGGCACCCAGACCGTCACCAGGTTCTTCATCCAGGACGGGCGCTTTCCCTGACACGCCTCGCGAAGGAGCACCTGTGCCGCCTCTTTTCCCTCGACTTCGCCGCCGTGGATGTTGGCCTGAATGTAAACCACCGCTCGGCCGCTAGCGCGTGCCTCGGCCCCATCGGAGCAGGGCGGATCGGCCAGCACCACCAGCGGAATCTCGTGCCCACCGGCACTGCTGCCGAGGGTAGAGACGGTGATGGGCGCACCCTGACCCTTCAACGCTAAGATGAAAAGGTTCACATCAGCCAGAGAAGAGGTCTGCTTGGCATCACTCGACTCTGCCCGGGTCCAGGGACCTTCTGCTGGTGAGGTGTGATCCCTTACAGGCCCGCAGCCCAAAAGGAAAACCAGAGACAGACAGACGATTCGCAGCATCAATTTCTCGACCGTGCAATCCACTGCTGGGCAGACTCCTGAAGTGCCGGGAGGTCGATCTTTGCGCCGCCATCTTCGGAGAAGTAGCGCGCTTCGATGGAGGCCACTTCTTCGCGGAGATGGGGCAACTGCTCGTTATCGATCAGCGCCCGCTGGGATTCGATGCTTCGGAGTAGATGAGCGACCGACAATGGACTGACCTCCTCGGGCATCTTCCAGCGCGGTTCGGCCACAACTGCCACCTTCTTGTTTCGATTGAGAAGGAAAAATAGCAGGGCAGCTACGATGGTTCCGATGGCGATGATCGCCCAGTCGGGGAGCCCTTTGCTGGGAATCTTCAGGGTGGCCATCGGTTGTTCGAGGGTCACGATATCGAAATCTTCATAATTCTTGCAGATCAACTCGGTGCCTTCAGCAGCGTCGGGGAAGTGGAACACAACGCTACTTTCGCTCACTTCTGGAGTCACCAGGTGGATGGTCCAGGAGCGTTCAGACTCCGGCACGATCGGCAATGCTTCCGGATCGAGCTTGACCACATTGAGGCCGTTATCGAGCAGGCCATCGACCTCTGCCAGAGAGTATCCGGCATCGGTGATCTGTTTCTTCCAGCCCGGCAAGATTCCATCGAGATCGGGCAGTACTCCGAGCCCGTTTGCGATGATCTCCAGCTTCAATTTTCCGGATTCCAGTTCTCGGCCATCGAGGGCGATCTCCACCTGATTGGTTCCCGCCGTGGGGCGAGGGCCGGAGCTGCTCGATGCGAGGATGGGCAGTATTGGAGAGACCACCGGTACTCGAACCGATCCATCGGTTCCGTCACGGAAATCAAGGTCGATGCGTACCTCCGGGAGTAAATCGACCGACCGATCTTTGGCTCGAAGGATCAGGTAGGCGAAGGCCTGTTCCATCCAACCGGGTCGCTGGAAGGAGTAGGGCTTCGAGTCGGGACTGTTGAACTGCAACGCTTCGATGGTGAAATGCTCGTCGAAGGCCTCGCGCAGTCTGGTCTCGAAGTCGTCGCGGTAGTTCATCGGTTGTGGAGCCATCGGGACATAGACCATGTTGCGCAGATAGAGGTCAAATCCGCCCGCTTCTCGTTCCAGAGAATCGGTGTAGCGAAGCGCCACGCGCACTCCAAACGGATCGGTTCCGACTTCATTGCTGCCATCGAGGCTGATCGCGAGTTCCACCTCAGATTCGAGATCCTGGTAGAGCCTGGCCAGTCGCCGTGTGCCTCTGCCGAGTGGGTGATCTCCGATGACGCGCATCGCATGACGGACGAAGCGAGACTTCATGTCCGCTTTCACCTGTCCAACAGATGACTCGACTGCGCTGGCAAAGAGCCCCCGATGCAGAACTTGCTCCTCATCCGGCAGTTGGGCCAGCGCCCCCTCGAGCAGGCCGACCTGGTCGTTCTCGGGTTTGGTGGTCATCGTCAAGAATCCCAGTTCGGTGGCTCCGAGTGCGCTGATGAACCACTGAAGGTGGGGAGTCACGGCACGCGATTCCTGACCGGCATTGAATTGCTCCGAGTAGATCCTCACCGCATCGGCATAACGGGCAAAGGCGGCCTCGCGCTGGGGAACATAGCGCTCGAGGTCGGGATCGAGTTCGTGCCAGTACTCGGCCAGATCGAAGCGTAGATTTCCGGCCAGCATCGGTGCTTGCCACGACTTCGGCTCCTTGTCCCTCGCATGTGAGGTCAGCAGCAACCCCAGCTGGTATCCCCGTTCCACCTCTTGCTGCAGTTCCTCCGTGGTGCGCCGGGTGCCCTTCGATTGCTGAAGCTCCGGGCTTCTCCAGTTGCGTTGCAACTGACGCCACATTCCCTGAGCAAGCTGCTCTGCAACCGCTACCGGCAACTGATCGACGGGCCCAAAGAGAGCCTCGATATCTTCCCTCAAGTACACCTCTGCCTGACTGTGGCTGGCGGCAAAGGCATCGACCAGAGCGGCCCAGTCGAGATCTGGAACCTTCATCTCTCGCAGTTCGGCGACCACCTCACCGAGGTGGCGAAGACTACGTCGCTGCTTCGAACGCGTCAGAGGGGCACTGCGTTGGCCGCCGAAGGAATTGAAGAAGACTCCGCTGGAAGTGACGACTCTCCTCTCGAAGAAGTCATCATCGGGACGATTGGGATCTAGATTTCGACTCCATTCGCTGATCAACACCGAAGCGAGTTCAGAGGTGTCGACTGCCGGGTCATCGACGAGGGCGCGCAGAGCATCCATCGCCCGGTCAGGTTCATCGGCTCGTGCTGCGCAGGCGATGGTGGCGAGAGCGCAGGCCTGGCGAAGCGATGGAGCGATCGCCCGGAGCCAGCGCTGGTCGGGAGTCGCATCGACCAGGTCGCGGGGTCGGATCTTTTGACTGGCGCGCCTGTTTGCGGGTAGTGCAACCGGTTTTCCAAGACTCAGGTTGGCTTCGTCGGAGAAAGCGATCGCCAGTGCATCGATGGAAGCTTGCCACGGCCCGATGTCATCGCCGATCTGGTCGAGCAAGGTATCGACGGCGACGCGGATCGATTGCAGGATCTTGAGCCGGATTCCGGGGTTGGAGCCGCGGTTCTGGATCTGTGCGCGGGCTTGCGATCCGAGCTGGGAGAGCAAGGCCTGACCGACTTCTCCTGAATCATCAAAGACTCGCTGTCTCCAGCTGGAGGTCCATGTGTGTGGGAGATCCGGCAATAGCGGGGTCAGGAGAGTCACCGATCGGGTTCGTTCCTTCGCATCGACAGTGCTGTCCTCGGCAACAGATGAGAACAGATCCGCAGATTCGATCTGGTGCTCCCGCTTCATCTTCAGTTCTGTTTCCTTCGCGGCGACGGCACGATGGTAGAGTCCGTGTCGGATGCGAAGCTCGGCGCTGGCCTCTCCCTCGGCTGGCAGTGGTTCAAGGTATGGTTTCGCCTCGGCGTGTAACTCGGCGGCGACCAGCAGATCGCAGGCGCGCGCACGGTTTTCCGGATCGCTGCCACCGAACTGGCCAACTCCCGCTTCGAGTCGCTGCAAGAGCGTGCGAGTCGATCCGCGAGTTGCCGCTTTTTTCAGCAGCGTTGCGTAGGATCGAAGAAGCGGATCGATATCTGACGCGACAGCGGCAGCCTCCTCTACCGGGACTACGGTGGTATCGAACGAACGCTGGGTGGCCAGTCGTGGGTCCATGGCTATCTGACCGGTGACCACAGCTGAGGTGCTACGTACGGCGACGCCACGCACGGGGATCCAACCGGTGGCGGGGCCCGGTACGAGGACGGGGAGATTGCCGGAGTCTTCAAAGTTCGGGAACTCGGGCAAATCGCCGTCTTCGATGGTCGTGGGGAAGAACACCACTTCCGGGGCTTCAGGAACAGTCAGCGCACTTTCCATCTCGGGCAGGACCACCGAGGCCAGGTCGAGCACCTCCTCGGGCAGCATCGCCTGATCGTGCTGTGCCAGCAATTGTACGCATCTTCGATGGACGCCCCTCGCTTGATCGCCACAGGCATCTAACTCCTGCTGGTAACCAGTCCAGCCTCCCGACCGGATGAGCAAGGCGATCCGTTCTGCTCGAGCGGCGGCTAACTTCTGTTCGCTGGCATCTTTAGCAGGCATCTCCTTCAGGCCTCCGAACGCAAGATCACGCCTCGCTACGAGCACGGCCTCGATGTTTCGAGGCCTGGCGAGAGTGGTCTGGTTCAGGGCATCGGCGATGGAGTTGGTGGGCTTCTCATCGGCCACCGACATGTGGAGTGGCTCGGTGTCGGCAAAGACGGGAGGTGCGAGGGAAGCGAGATAGGCATTCATGAAATCCGGCTCGTGGCAGCTGGCGCAGTCTTGTCCGAGGAAGTGGTTCGGGGGCAGCGGGGGAAACGTATTCATTTGTCTCGCACCCGGAGGTACCTGACCCACCGGGAGCGGAACGGCACCTGGTGGCAAACCCCCGGCGGGGATGAGCTGCAGGCGTGTGGTACGAGCCGGTGCCGCCTTGGCTTGAGGAACCGCTGCCGCCTGGGCCAGAATCAGTTCCGATGCCAGCAGTCCAGAGAGAAGGACGAGGATGAAACAGGTCTGTAAATGACATCGATGTGTCATGGAGGTTCCTCCGGGATCAACTTGAAGGTGCGGGTCTCTAGCGATGCCCAGATTGTAGGTCAAGAAGAGGGTGCCATCGAGAGCCCGTAACAGCGTTGAGGATCTGTACGTAACAAGAAATCAGGCCCGCATCGTTTCCGATGCGGGCCCAACATATTTCTCAGATCAGATTCCAGTCTCAGGAACCGGTACCATTGGCCCTTGCACGACCGGCACCCACATTATTGGACTTGCCGCGACCGTCGCCGATCCTTGGATTCTTGCCATTGCCCCTCGAACCGAGGAGTCCTGAACCCTGTCAGCAACCCCCCGGAAGAGGTAACGCTTGAAGTTCGGCGAGATCCATCCGTTCGAGCCAGATCACCGACTCGACATTCTTCTTGAGGTCTTCCGATTCGCTGGCACCACGAGCCTCGGCATCTTCGGCGAGCAGACGGAAGTGTTGACGAGCCTTCTCAGCTTCAGGTTTCCACACTGCAGAGTCGGCGCCTTCGAGGCGAAGTTTCCAGGTTGCGAAGTACTGGGCGGAAGCAATTCTCGCCCGTGCATCTCTGGCCAGAACTGGATCGGCATCCTTGATCTCGTCGAGCACCTCCTCCATTCCGGAGATACCATTCCAGGTGTTGCCTGACATGAACTCGGCGTGACTCGCATGCAGCCGCAACCACCGGTTCGACTCGGGAGAATCAGTGGGAGCCTCGCCGATCGCCTGGCCAAAGAGTTCGGCGGCTTCTTGCCAGTTTTCTTGATCCGCAGCAGCCATCGCCAGTTCGACAGTGGAGGCGACGCGTGAGCGCGCCTGCAACTCCTGACCGGGTCCAAACCACCAGATCGCCAGCACCACCGGGATCATCGCCCATGCGGTCCATAACACTTTTTGTCGGTTCATCTGAAAAGCTCCTTCCGGTGAATCACCGGGAAACATTCGGTGGTGAAAATCGCCCGAAGACCCCCATAACGGTGAGGAGGCCACAGCAAGATTCATCCACTGCTTTCATCGTAGCAGGAATACGATTTGGTTGCGAGGCACAAGACAAGGCCCATAGCTGTACCTAGAGTGAATTCAGCCGTGACTTACAGGAATCTCTGGCTGGGAGCGTGACGACAGCAGCCTGGGAGTCACTTCGCTTGTGGTCAGCGATGTGGAAGCCATCGAGGTGAGCGAACGTCTAGCCGGTGTAGTGTTCCTGTTCGGAGGAAGCCTGAGGTTCCCTACG
>CAVOEM010000180.1:0-5992 GCA_963694575.1 Planctomycetes bacterium UBA1146
CCTCTTGCAACGATGGATCTACCCGCTGGATGATGGGTGAACAGACCAGCCTGGGACCGATTCGAGACATGTGGTTTCCGGAGTGCTTCAATGATCCTCCCAGTACCACCGACCCGCTCTACAATCAGAACGCTTGTGGTCCCTTTGACAATGGCGGAGTCCACATCGGCAGTGGAGTGTTCAACCACTCCTTCGCCATGCTCGTCGATGGAAAGACCTACAATGGTCAGACCGTTTCGGCGATTGGCATGACCAAGGCGATCGCCGTGTACTTCCGAGCCTTGACCGTATACATGACATCGGGGACCACCTTCCCGGTGGCGGATACGCTGATGAATCAGGCCGCCGCCGACCTGGTGGGAAGTGCCCCCAATGATCCCCGCACCGGCGCGGCCGGTGCGACCTTCACGCAATCGGATGCCGATCAAGTCGCGGCTGCGATGACGGCCGTGGGGATGTCGGAACTGGTCTGCGGACAGGCTCCTCCGGGACCTCCTCCGGCCAATGATGACTGCGCTGGTTCTGTACCGGTATTCGTCGGCCTCAACAGCATTGATAGCAATAACGCCACCTCCGGTGGGCCAGCGGCCGATGCGAGCCAGTGTAGCGGCACTTTCCTCGGAGATGCCGGGAACGACATCTGGTACTCCTTTGTTCCTCCTGAAGATGGATTGCTCTCGGTCAGCACCTGCGACATCGCCAGCTGGGATACCGATGTTCTGGTTTACAGCGGTGATTGTGGATCTTTGACCCAGATCGCCTGCAATGGTGATGCCGGCGGATGTTCCACCTTCACTTCCCTCATCGAAAACATTCCGGTCAGTGGAGGATTGAGCTACCAAATTCGGATCGCTTCCTGGAGTGATGGAACTACCGGCACCGGTCAACTGGATGTCGGTTTTGTCGGCGGTGGCGGTGGAGCGGTGGAGAACTGCACCAACGGTGTCGATGACGATGGAGACGGGTGGATCGATTGCGAGGATCTGGACTGCGCCGCTTCACCAGCCTGTGTTCCTCCTCCTCCGGGGGACGAGTGTGTCTCTGCTGAGGCTGCGGTGCTGGGTGAGAATCCATTCGACAGCACCAGTGCGACCACAGGAACCGATCCGATTCCCAACCCGGCTTTGTGCGGCGATGGTCTCGGATCGATGATCGGAGATATCTGGTTCACCTACACTCCGGACCAGTCAGGAAACCTGTTCGTTTCCACTTGTCAGCCCGGCAGTTTTGACTCCGACCTGGTGATGTACACGGGGTCCTGTAACTCGCTGATCCTGCTCGCCTGTAACGGGGATGTGAACCAGCTCCCTTCGGCAGTGTGTCAGCAGTACTGGTCGGAATTGACCGTCAGCGTCACTGCAGGGGAGACCTACTGGTTCCGTGTCGGAGCCTGGGGCACACCACATCCAGGCAATGGAGATCCGGGCCCAGGCGCCTTGCTGCTGGACCTCACTCCAGCGGGACCGGTCGAGAATTGCAGTAACGGTGTCGATGATGATGGAGATGGTCTGATCGACTGCGAGGACCCCGGTTGTTTCACGGACCCCGCTTGCGTGCCGGTGGCTGCTGGAGATGAATGTGTCTCGGCATCGGTGGCTGTCTTCGGATCGAACCCGCTCGACAATACCACCGCGACCCAGAGTGCCGATCCTTTCGATTCCAACAGTTGTCCAGGCTCTTTCCTCGGTGAGATGACCAGTGACATCTGGTATGACTTCACCCCGAACCTGAGTGGCGATTACACCATTTCCACCTGTGACACCATCAACTTCGATTCTGACATCGTCATCTATCGGGGTGATTGCGGAGCGCTGATCCAGGTCGGCTGTAACGGAGATGGCCCCGGTTGTGGAGGATTCACCAGTCTGGTTCAGATGCCGATGACCAGCGGAGTGGTGTATCGCATCCGAGTGGGTGGTTGGAATGGAACGGCGACTGGAACAGGGACACTGGAGATCGGTTCTGCCACACCTCCTCCACCTCCCGAGAACTGCTCCAATGGGATCGATGATGATCTGGATGGTCTGACGGACTGCGAGGATCCCGATTGTATCGGCGATCCTGATTGTGTTTGCAGTGCGGTGATCTCATTGTCGTGTAGCCAGGGAACAGGGTCCACTGTGAACCTCTCATGGCTCAATGGTGAAACTTATAGCGAGATTACGGTGCGTCGAGATGGACTGTTGATCCAGACCTTGTCCGGTACGACTACCGGGTTCTCCGATGGATCACCATCACTCGGTGATCATGTTTACGGTGTGACCGGAGTCTGCGGAGGCAGTCAGCAAGCCCCCGAGGTGATCTGTTCTGTCACGGTCACCCAGACCGCGGGCTTCAGCCTGGTGGCGCAGAATGTCACTGCAGGTTACAGCGCTGCGGGAGTCCAGTTCGAGACCACCATCATGGGCCGGGAGTTCACCGATCACCCGGGATACCCGACCAACACCGCCGGATTCTCTTTTGGCCTGGCACACAATCCTGATCTGTTCGCCGCAATCGATGCGGCGCCGGCCGGATCCGTGGCCCAACTCGATGGTGGAGCCGGTCCGCAATTCTTCGACTCTGCCAACTATGCCGATGGCATCACGGTGGGCTGTGTTTACAGTTTCACCTTTGCAGAAACGATCCAGATGATCTCCGATACCGATCTGGCGTTGGTCAGCTACGATTCCCTACCCGGAGTTTTCAACACCACTACCGGCACCGTGATCTCCGCGCTCGATTTCACCGAGTCACTGGGGGTGCCTCCGGTGCAGGCGGTGATCTCGACCGATTCGGGGATTGCCGTGGGAGTGGTTCCGACCGGAGCGATCGTGACTCTGACACCTTCTGGCTTCATTCTCACCGCCGTCGACCAGACGGTGGGCTTCTCCGAGGCGACTGGAGCGGCCAGTTTTGATGCTTCCTTTACTCTGGATGAAGATCCAGGCAATGTCGGATATCCCAACGATACCCAGGGGTTCTCCTTTGGAGTGGAGCACGATCCTTCGCTCTTGTCGGTGACCGGCGCTGCCGGCGGGCCGGTGATCGACGCTCTCAATGGCTCCACCGGGCCAGACTTCATCGATGTGAATCTGTTCGCCGATGGCTTCACGATGGGCTGCGTCTACAGTTTCCTCGGAACCGGCACCATCCAGTTCGCCACGCCCATCGACCTGGCGATCGCCAGCTACGATACGGTTGCTGGCGCCCTCGCTGGGTCGTCGACCGATGTGTTGACCACCTTGTCGATCTCGAGCAATCTCGGCATTCCACCGGTCCAGGTGGTGGTGGTGGTGAACTCTGGCGCCCTCGGCGCCGTCGGAGTCGATGGAACGATCACCCTCACTCCAGGGGTGGGTGGTGGATTCATGAGATCCGATGTCAACGATGATTCACTGATCAACCTTGCGGATGCGATCACGGTTCTCGATGCTCTGTTCCTCGGTGGAGTGATCAACTGCATGGATGCCGCGGATACCAACGATGATGAACTTTCCAACATTGCTGACGGGGTCTACGTACTCTCGTATCTCTTCTCGGGAGGTCCTCCACCACCGGCGCCCTTCGGCGGGTCGTGTGGACCCGACCCGGCAGGAACCGCATTGGATTGTGCTCAGTACAACTCCTGTAATTGATGGGGGCCGATTGCGACGCTTTGGTCAGGTGATCGGCATCGATCCATCCGGGATCGAGCGATACCGTAGTTTTCACCAGAAGATCTGGCCCGAGATCGAATCGGCGATTCGTGATGCTGGAATCCGTAATTACTCCATCTTTCTCGACGGAAATCAGCTGTTCGGTTACTTCGAGTATCACGGTCTCGATGAGGAGTATTCACAGCGGATGGAGCAACTGGCCGCTGCGCCACGGATGCGAGAGTGGTGGGATTTCATCGAGCCATTGCAGCGTCCGAGGGAAGACCGACCCGCAGGGGAGTGGTGGTCGACCCTTGAAGAGATCTTTCATCAGGATTGAAGCGCAGGATTGAAGCGCAGGATTGAAGCGCAGTGTTGAAGCGCAGTGTTGAAGCGCAGTGTTGTGGCGGGTCACTCGGAAGTGGTGATCGCTCGGTTCATGATCTTTTCGTCGATCCCTGTTCCCATCGGATCCCCGACATCGATCCGAGACTCGAGTCGAGACTCAAGCTGCGGGTGGATGAAAATAATGCCACCACGGCCATCGACCGACGCGATGTCGACTTCGGCGTCGAACATCTCTGGAGCGAGATCCCCCCATCACTGGTCGAACGCGCACACTTCTTGTCGTTGGGATCCGAGACCTTCGATGAAGAGCTCCATCACATCTCCGGCCTTGAGGAATCGAGGAGGATCGAGACCCAGTCCCACTCCCGCAGGTGTACCGGTCGAGATCACATCACCCGGGAGAAGGGTCATGTACTGACTGACGCTCGAGAGGATCTCGGGTACATCGAAGTGGAGTTCTCTGGTGTTGGATTTTTGTAATAGCTCGCCGTTGACCTTCAGTCCCATGTCGAGGTGTAGCGGGTCGGGCAGTTCATCCGGGGTGACCAGTTCGGGACCGAGAGGTGCGAAGGTGTTGCATGACTTGCCCTTGACCCACTGACCACACCTCTCCAGCTGGAACTCCCGCTCCGAGAGATCATTGTGAAGACAGTATCCGGCGATGCCGTTGGCCGCAGTCTGGCGGTCTGCATGGCTGAGGGTGGTACCTACCACCACGGCCAGCTCCACTTCCCAGTCAGATTTAGTGCTCTCGGGAGGGAGAATGACATCGTCATCGGGTCCCCCGATGGCAGTGGTGGACTTGAAGAAGATCACCGGTTCTGCCGGTAGTTCCGCTCCCGTCTCTGCTGCGTGATCGCGGTAGTTGAGGCCGATACAGACGATCTTGCTGGGGCGGCAGATGGGTGCGCCGATCCGAACATCATCCGCCACGCGGGGAGCAGAGGGGCCATCCCGTTCGATCCAGGAGGCGAGTCGTGACAATCCACCGGAGCCGAAGAACTGTTCATTCCAGTCCTCGCCAAAAGCCCAGCAGTCGATCCGAGTGCCATCCGGGAGCACTGCTCCAGGAGTTTCATCGCCAGGTTTTCCAAATCGAAACAATTTCATCGATCCTCCTAGATCACCATCACGCCGCCATCGACGGGAAACGAATGTCCCGTGATGAAGGCGGATTCATCACTGCAGAGAAAGAGCGCAAGATCCGCTACCTCCTCTGGTTGGGCCATTCGGCCCATCGGTTGGTACTGGGACAACTCCTCGAACTTTTCTTTTTCCTTGCCCGGATAGTTGGCCCGGATGAATCCGTCGACAAAGGGAGTGTGCACCCGTGCTGGTGCCACACAATTGCAGCGAATCCCTTGCTTCATGAAGTCGGTCGCAATCGAGCGAGTCATGGTGAACACCGCTCCCTTGGTCATCGAGTAGGCGAAACGATCCTCCAGTCCGATGTGACTGGCGATGGAGGCGAGATTGAGAATCACTCCTCCCGATCTCTCTAGCATGCGTGAAACCGCTTCTCGAGCACAGAATGCGACACCTTTGATGTTGACCGCATAGAGCCGATCCATCTCTTCCTCTTCGGTGTTGAGGACAGTTCCAACATGGGCAATGCCGGCATTGTTGACGAGAATCTGCGGGCTGCCGAGCGTGTCATCTACCCTTCGAAACGCATCGGCCACCGAGTCCTTCTGCGACACATCACAGACCACCGTCTCGACGATGATCCCGGCACTGGAGAACTGCTCTCGTGCAGCTTCCAAGCTTTCGGGATGGATGTCGAGCAGGGCGATTCGAGCACCCTGTTCCGCGAATCGGTTCGCGATGGCGAGGCCGATGCCGGATCCCGCTCCTGTGATGACCGCAATCCTGTCGGTCAAGCGACCCTCGAGTGCCATCCTGTCTCCCTTCTCCACGATTCTTCGAAGCGAGGAGGATATCATGCATCTTCCCCCTCTGGGAGCGGGCCCACCTTGACCGGGAGCCGTGCTGGGGCAGGATACTCGGGAAGGGCAGATCAGCCCTTC
>CAVOEM010000181.1:0-5983 GCA_963694575.1 Planctomycetes bacterium UBA1146
CAATAAACGCAAGAACTGGTCGATGGGTCCCAGGGTGATGTCACAAAGAGCGACTCCTGAGATGGTATCTTCCGGTCCCTGAATGATCTCGAATACGGAAGCCCCCAGTTGCGGAGGAGAGCCTGAAAACTTGTAGATACCGGTCCAGCCCGACCTGTGGGTCTCGGTGGCCTTCAGATACCAGGGCCGAGTCAGAAGTTTGAAGTCGCTCGTTTTCGTGAAGTCGCTTCCAAGAGTTTTCTCCACCAGAACATCTTCTCCGGCAGGACTGCGCAATTCTTGAAGTTGTCCATCCGGATCTCGTTGAGCACCGTAGAAAGTGCCATTGGAAAAACCGATGCCCACTGTCGTAAGCCATCGATTCATCTTCAGATGTCGCAACTGGTGGTCGAGAAGTTGTTGGATGGAATCTTCAGAACTCAGATCGATGATTCCAGAGTTGACCAGATCTTTCTGGGTTTTCGCGGAGTTGGTTGCCGTGGTGAGGAGATGGAGAATTTGGTCTTCGATTCGAAGTGAGATCTCGAGGCACCGATCTTCAGTCAGTCTTTTGACGGAAGCTTGACCGTTCCCATACCAGAGCCATGCAGTGATGCCGATCGCTGCGATGACTTCTCCCACCATCAGCACCGTCAAGACGGTGCGGATCGATAAGGTCCGGGTCATCGTTCTTTTTCCATGGTGGCTTGCAGGCCGAAAGAATGAAGACTTGCAATATAGCGCTCGCCCTTTTCTCTTTCTGTAATTTTCACAATGGATTTTCCATCGTTGTGTACCTCTAACATCATCTTGGTGGCCTTTTCGATGCTGTAGCCGAACAGCTTTTGAATAACATATACGACGTAACTCATCAGATTGACCGGATCATTCCAGACGATCACCTTCCAGAGATGATCGAGTTGTTCATCCAGGGCGACTGAACTCTCGCGTTTTTCTTCGCGTGATGGATCGGTAGTCGGGGGATCATCGTCGGTCATCGTCCACGGCTGTAGTGGTAATTCAGGGGTGTTCGTGGTCGACATCAGGGTTCTCCTCAGGGCCATTCAGGTAGTCGACTCCATCGTAGGCTGAAGCCGGGGCGGCCCGCAAGGGTCACCGTAAGATGTGCGTCAATTGCCAGGGCAGGGTATTCTTCTTCGGAGGTACCACTCGATGTCCAATTTGACCCAGTTGCCGATCTTTCGAGCGTTCTTGCTGACCCTCGTGATCAGCGGATTGTGCTCGATATTCATCATCTCCGAGGAAGGACCCAGCCAGGTCGATCGGGGGAATGAGCCGGGGAATGAGGCTCACGCAGGCAACACCCTGATTGCCGAGCAGCAACGGATGATCGACGCGCTTCATCTGCGGGTAGACCGGATCGAGATGACCGGAGTGGAGCAGCAGATCGATGATCTTCGAGCAGAACTGGACTATTTGCGTCTCCACCGCACTCAGGACGATACCCCCTTCCTTCCCGTGACCAGAGATATGGCTCCGACCATCGAGCCGGAAGCCCCATCCGGGGAAGTCAGCGTGATCCAGCAATTTGAACTTCGTGATGGGGTCATCCCGGAAGCCATCGTGGTGGTTCAGGGAAGGGATCCCAGACCCATCGTTTCGGTCGAGGTGCTCGATCGGTACAACCGCTGGGTGGAAGTATACAGCGGCCCCGATGTCTCGGTGGACCCGACCTCCGAAACCTGGATCGAGTGCGGGACCCTGGCGGCGACCGAGAATGTTCGTGTCGAAGTGATGGGGACAGTTGGAATCGAAGCGGTGGGAGTTGCCGTGGAGGATTCTGTTCTCTGGTCGATGGCATCGAACTAGCGCTTCAGCAGCGAGACAGCCACTCGAACAGCACAGGTAGTGTCAGAGACCCATCCGCAAGAATGGTCATCACGGTAGGATGCGCTTCCATCTTCGAGGCGAGCAATAGGGTCAATGCCGCCAGAATCGGGCCCACCCCTGCCAGAATAGAATCGCCTCCTGCGGATTCTTGGAGCCACCACCAGGTCGAACCAAAGATCGCCAGGGTGAGAAGAATCACGACTCTTCTCGCGACAATCAGGCTGCTAGTGGCAATGGTTTTGAGTCCAGCGGCATGATCCCTGCGTTGATCACGAATATCACAGACGATCACGTTGCACATCACCAGCATCAGCATCACCAGAAATGGAACCATCGCCTGGCGGATCGAGGTGGATCCAGACTGAAGCCAGGGGAGTCCGAGACAGGCCAGCGAGACCGCCAGAGAGATGAATGGAAGCTTGATGGCCGAGTAATCCTTGATGCGATGACCGCCCACTGGCACCGAGTAGAGCAAGGCGAGGAGTAGACCAGAAACTGCGAAGATTCGCGATTCAAGACGCAGGGCGAGAATCGCCAGAGTGAACACCACGGCTGCCAGAATGAGTCGAATCACCGTGGAAACCCTCGGCCCTTCGAGGGGACCTCGATCTCTCGAGTCGAGGATTGGATCGAGGGGATAGATGATCCAGGTCGCTGCAGCGATACAGATCAGTACAGACCCCGCCGCTTCCACAGGAGCCAGCAGTAGAAGTGCCCATCCGCCCAGTCCACCGGTCGCCAGGATCGGAGTCATCCGGTAGCGAAGAAGTCGTTTCATTGATCGCTCCTGATCTCGACGATGAGGGATTCGATCCAGTGGGGTCCGAAGCCAAAGATCCTGAACTTCTTTCTCTGTACGATGGTCAATCCCGCTTCTTCCAGAGCACGGGGTAAATCGTGAATACCGTGCCAGGCGTTTCCTGTGAACATGAAAAAGAAAGCCATCGGGATGCCATGCCACAATTCCATCCAGATCCTGGTTGCAAGGAAGTGCCCAGGGGGACTGAAGTCGCTGATGATGATACGTCCGTCTGTTGCGATCGACTTTCTCAAGTGATCCAGGATCTGTGGAAGTTCAGCGGAGCAAAAAACGTTGAGAATAAAAGGCAACAAGATGTCATCCATGGGCTGCTGGAACTGTACATTTCGGAAATCGTCATGGATCGCCACCGGTTCCGTGCCACCTGAGGACTTGCAGCGAAGAACTGACTGCTCCAGCATCTTTTCCGATTCATCGATCAGATGGACCTCGGCCCCAGTGGCGCAGCAGATGGCAGCATCTTCTCCTGTGCCAGGACCCACGACCAACACCCTTGCCTTCGATCGGGCCTGGCGCGCACACCACAGCCTTGCCGCTCGGATCGCCCCACCAGACCAGAATGAAGCGAGCAGGTCATATAACCCCACGAGTCGATCGTAATTTCTGGTGACAGCGGAGGCGGGGTAGGATTCCATCCCGAAAGTCTCACGGGGAAGGGGTCGGGAATCAACGACGACTATTCTTGAAATTTGAGATCACTCCCGTGGGATCTGACAGGTAGTCTGGCAGTGAGAAGAGAGGTCGAATTGAATCCTGATAGCGCCAAAAAGATCTTTGACGACAGTTCGGATCACTGGGCTAGGGATGAGCCGAAGCTTCTTTCCGATTGGACAGCCCGGCCCTTTCTCCTCGACTGGTGCCTTCCGGTGGAGGGGAAACGGATTCTTGATCTTGGCTGTGGAGAGGGCTACTTCACCCGTCAGTTGAGTCGCGAGGGTGCCGCAAGGGTTCAGGGAGTGGATATCAGTTCCGGAATGATCGATGCAGCCAGAGCCAATGAGGCCAAGGCTCCGCTCGGGATCGAATATGCGGTGGGCTGTGCGACCGATCTGTCTGCCCTGGCAGGCGAGAGCTTTGATCTGATCACCGCAGTTTTTGTTTACAACTACCTCAAGATCGATCAGATGCGTCAATCGATGAGCCAAATTTTCAATCATCTCGACAAGGGTGGGAAGTTCGTCTTCTCACTTCCGCATCCGGTCAATCCATTCCTGTCAGGAAAAGATACAAGATTTCATTTCGAAAGGTCGGGAGGTTGGTTCTCCGGAAGGGATCAAATCTTCGAGGGGACCATCGCATTGAAAGAAGGCGAGCCGGTCGCAGTGCGGTGCATTCACAAGACTTTTGAAGACATCTTTTCAGCGCTTCGTGATGCTGGATTTGAGAAATTTCCGGAGATGAAGGAACTGTCCGTGACAGAGGAACATCTCGCAAAAGATGAATCATTCTTCGGTCCACTGCAGGGTCTTCCGCTTCACATCGCCATCCGAGTGGAACGGTGAAATCATGACCAGTGATTATTGTCGAGATCCTTGGGATGCAGATGCACTGGCCGCTCGGTCGGGTCATCGGGTGGAGTTCCCCGAAGCGATCATCGGAGAGGTCCAGGGATGGATCGATCGACGACCGGAAGTGGTCGACGATGAAGTCGAGAAGAGCGATGTCGAGGAGTTGGAACAGTTGAACCAACTGGCCCGAAGGGTGAGGATCGAACTGACCGAGGGTACCGGGGTTGCGAGAGTGGCATCCCCAGGCGATGTCAATGATCTGTTCTTGCGGCGCTATTACCTGGCATTCGGGGTATTGCTGGGGGATCCCCTGGGCAACTATGGCCGTCTCTACGACGTGAAAGATCGCGGTGGTGATTACACCAAGACGGCGATTCCTGTCAGCCAAACCCGAGCAGCCACCGGCCTTCATACCGATTCCAGCGCTCTCGATGTTCTTCCAGATCTGGTCGGTTTGATGTGCATTCGATCGGCAAGGTCGGGAGGTGCTTCGAGAATTGCCTGTGCGTTACGCGCACATCAGAGACTTGTAGAAGAAGATGCAAAGAGCCTCGCATGGCTCCAGCAGCCACATCTCAGGGACATCGTCACTCCAGGGGCAGATCGAAGTCAACGTATGAGAAATCAGTTCCCGGTGTTCGGCGATCAGTCGGGAAGAGGGGTCACCTGTCGGTACATGAGATTCTGGATCGAGAAGGGCTACGAGAATGCAGGAGTAGATGTTCCAGGGGGTCTTCCTGAATCTCTCGATGCTCTCGATGGTTACCTGGAAGAAAAGGGAGCGGTGGCCAACTTTCGACTTCAGCGAGGAGAGATGCTGTGGGTCGATAACTGTACGACCTTGCACGACCGAACTGGCTACGAGGACGATCCCGATGCGCCTCGATTACTGCTCAGGCAGTGGGTGAAGTATGTCCAGTGAGATTTTTCAGTGATTTAGAGTGAGCGCTCGACTGTGGCTGAAGGATAGATCTGGATGATGCGGCGAATCGGGTGCGCGGTTCCGGGCCACTGTGGATCATCCAGTATCGACCATGTGGTGGCTCCGTCGGGAGATTGTGGATCGAGCAGCCAGAAGGCGATCCGAGCCTGTGGCTGTGCCGATGGCACCAGCACATCTCCGGCGTGCGCCAGGTGGTTTTCCTCGATCAACTCACCCTGCACCGTTCGATTGAGACGATTTTGGTAGGGGCGTTTCGCCACGGTGGATGTGGTGAGCCAGAGAGACTCGACCGGTAACAGGGTGTCATCGGTGAGCACCTGATGATGTAACTGGTGGCGTCCGATCAACTCGATCAGGCCCTTCTCCTCGGCGGGAATCAGCCAGCCAGCGGGAATCGGGGTGGTTGCGGTGGCAGCGAAATCTACTTTTACATCATGAGGGATCGACTCGACCTCTTCTGGGCCCTTGTGGGCCGGCGTGTTTCGACCGTCGATCCTTTTCTCCAGAAGTAGCGATTGGATTCCGCGAGATCGAGTTTCGAATGCGACCCCGAGGGTAGCACCACTGGCATGCAGCATTTCACTGCGGCGATCGGCTGACGCGCAGATTCTCAGCACATCTTCGACATGATCTGCGACATGATCGATCACCGTTGCTGTGAACAGGGAAGTCGCCTCGATACGGTGTGCGAAAGGAAGGAAAGAGGTCGCCTCAGAGAGGATGCCGAAACGGTTTCGTTCCCCGGCATGATTGGTGACATATCGAGGCAGAGCTGAGAAAGAGGACCAAGTTCTCTCGCCGTCTCTCGATGATGAGTTGCCGTAGTCGAAGGTCAGGATGTCGTGCTTCTCGCGCAACTTGTCTTGCACCTCCGGAAGCAGG
>CAVOEM010000182.1:0-5978 GCA_963694575.1 Planctomycetes bacterium UBA1146
CTCCCCTCGAGAGGTCAAAATCTGCCACCGCATCGGCGAACCCGACCCGGTATCGCATCTGGAAAGGGTAGGAGGGATCGGGATACCACGCCGCTTCCGCCACCACCGACGACGGGCCATCCGGATATCGGTACTGGGTGACCAGTTGAGAGCGGGTGCCACTGGTACTGACTTCATCGGGCACACCGAAAGTGGCGACCACGAAGTCTGCGTCATGGATATGAAGATCCATCAGAGCCCCTCCGGAGCGCTTCTCATCGAGATAGAAATCCTGACTCCAACCGGGCGCGGCACCAATCCTCTGGAAAAATGCGCTCTTCACCTGGCCCAGTTCTGCCGATTGCACCATCTCTCTCAACCACGACCAGCCGGGCCAAAATCTCATGCACATCGCTGGCATACAGAGGCGATCGGTATCGGCATCGACATCGATCAGTCGCTGGACCTCAAGACTGGTCAAGGCGACCGGCTTCTCCAGCAACACATGCTTGCCCTTTTCGAGCGCCTCGATGGCCAGATCGATATGAGTATCGGTCGGGGTGCAGATGCTGATCAGGTCGATATCGTCCGCTTCCAGCAGTTGCCCCATCTGCTCACTCCAGCGAATCCCCAGAGCATCGAGGTCGACCTCCTCATCGGCGCCCGTCTGGACATTGCCCGCAACTCCAAATCCAGGCGGATCGATGCTGTAGATCGCTCTCACCTGGCCATCGAACCCATCCGTGGCAGCCCTGCGATACGCCTCGAGGTGAGTACGACCCATGAATCCAAATCCGACGATTCCGATTCCCAACGTGCTCATCGCGGTATCCCTCCCAGTTGCGCCTCGATCATCTGGCGCGCTTGAATCACATCGGCCACTCGCTGATCCCCCGCCTCCCGCTCGATGACCAGGTCGGCGTCCAGCGATTGCTTCTCGAGCAGAGCGAAGAAGGCGGACCAATCGACGGCCCCTGCTCCCACCGGTTGTTCGGTACCCCACTCACCTGCCACTGCAGACGGGGACGCATCCTTGATGTGAAGTTGGGAGATGTATGGCACCAGCAATTCGAGGGCGGCGATCGGATCTCCCATGCCGTAGAGGATCATGTTCGCCGGATCAAAGTTGACACCCATCGAATGCGATTCCAGTTCTTCCAGCACAGTGACCAAGGTAGCGGCCGATTCCTGCCCCGTTTCCAGCGCCACCCGGCAATCCTGCTGCTCGAATTCAGTGGAGAGCGCCTTCAAGCGATCGAGCATCTGAGCGCGCTCCGGGTCATCGGCGGAATGAGGAATGAATCCAGCATGGAAGGTGACCAGGTCGATGCCCGCCTCCCTGGCGATCCGGGCGTTGGCGCGAGCGGCTTCCAAGTTGCCTTCCCAGGTCTGATGCGGACGAACACCACCGGTGACTTGAATCGTCTCGAAGGTGGAGTAATCCTCCCCTTCCATCATCATCATGCCACTGAGCACTTCGATCCCGGCACCATCGAGCGCAGCGAGGGTTTCGACCACGCCCCACGTTTGGCGCAGCGGATCGAGGGCCAACTGGACCGCACCGACGCCGGTCTCCAGCACCTTCGCAACCAGATCATCCGGTCCTTCAGGACGCAATGACCAGGAACAGACTCCCACCGTCATACAAACCTCACTTCCACCCGAAGCATCCTCTGGACCCACCGTCGGTGCAAGGGTGCAGCATCGGACCGCTGGCGAAGCACCGCAACGATGCTGGCAAATCTCAAGGCTGGCAAATCTCAAGGCTGGCAAATCTCAAGGTTGGCAAATCGAGGTTGGCGAATCGAGGTTGGCGAATCGAGAAGGTGGGACACGTCGAATGGGGATCGTCGATGGAGGTGAGGAAGGATCGGCTGAGAATCGAATCCGCAGCAGGATCTGAACTGACGATCTATGAAGAGATGGGATCGATCGATGAGGGGTATCTGTGAGGTGAAGTGACAAGGTGAAGTGACAAGGTGAAGTGACAAGGTGAAGTGACAAGGTGAAGTGACAAGGTGAAGTGACAAGGTGAAGTGACAAGGTGAAGTGACAAGGTGAAGTGACAAGATAAAATCCCAAGATGATGGGAAGAAGAAACAAAAGCGGTGTCCAGGTTCGCGACTGGCGAGGAAGACGGGACTCGAACCCGCAACCACCGGCTCGACAGGCCGGGACTCTAACCAATTGAGCTACTTCCCCAGTAGTCGCGAACCTCGACGCATTCCCCGCAGGGAAACCTTCTGGCCCGTCGTCTTGTGAGAACGGATCTCACCCTACCGTTGGCCAGAGACTGAAATATATCCCCCCTGTCAGATCTGTCAAGCAAGCCGCAGCAAGAGCCGGGAAGCACTGCCGATTCCTCTCTCCTGAACAGGTTCTGTGGCGCAACCACAGTGACCAGCGAAGTGCCGGATCGGCTAGAAGATCATCTGAAAGAAGAAGTAGAACAGGCAGATCAGAGTGAATCCCAATTTCGCCATCAGGCCCAGGATCCGTCCGATCAGAGACGCGATTCCGACCATCATCGCCTTCTCCTGATCACCGCTCGATGTGTCCGAATCGCGTTGTTGTTGCTCCAGTGCACGCTTCTCTCCCAGGTAAGCACCGATAAAGGTGCCGCCGAGAATGCCAAAAATTCCCCCGATGATGGGGACGATCAAATTGCCGAGGATTCCGCCGATGAAGCCACCCAGCATCGCTCCCAGCGACCCCTGGCGCGTCGCCCCTACCGATTGCCCGCCGAACCAGCCAGAGACGAATTCGACCAATTCCGCCAGCGCTGCACCTCCCAGTAAGTACCACACCTCCTGGCTGACCGCCGGAAGATCGGTCTCTTCCCCGCCCCACCCCAAAAGCCACACCACCAGTGCTGCCAGCCCCGGCAACACCTGCCCGGGCAATCCGATGGTGATCACCAGCAGGGAGACGAGACACAAGATGCACTGGAAGAGGTAGTAGAAGAGGTCGGCCTGCTCCGATAGGCTTTGCATCATCGAGGTGCCTTTCTTCGGGTGACTGGATCGAATCGAGTTCCCCGGATCGGATCCTAACGCAGGATCACCGCCCGACCAGAGACTGAATCTCCCGGAAGGAAGAGAAGAATGAACTTCTCCAGCAAACCCGTCTGCCGACACTGCGATCGATCGATCCTCCGCCCAGAGATCGGAAGATCTCGCCACCACTGGATATTGCTGCTCGGACTGCTGGTGGTCCTGGGGTGGACCGGCTGCGGCTCCCCCTCACCGACGAGGACGGACACCCATTCCTCCGCCCCAGCCCCTTCGACCTCCACCCAGGTGACCGAGGAGAACTACAGCCGAGCGATGACCGCAGGTGAACTGATCGGCTTCGTCGGCTCCCGCCAGGTGACCGTGCTCGACGGCGGCTCCGAGGTCACGACCATGATTCACAACATCTACAATGCCGCATTCCAGGTGATCGGCTCCTACGACTCCGCCGGAGCGACCTACCGCTTCACTCGTCAAGGTCCTGAAAAGTTAGGCCACTTCGGTCCCGAAAGATCATTCCAGATGGTCAGTGGAATCGAGAGCCCGATCGAATTCAGGGAGGGCTTGCAGTAGTCGGAAGTTGAGAACTGGATGATGACAGATCTCTGGATCCCATCCCAACGGACTCGCTGGTGGGTGTTCCTGCTGGCCTTCTCGATCCGACTGTGGTCGGTGGCGGATTCAAGCGTGTCCGATCCAGCGTTTCTTTATCCGATCATCGACGAGCAGACCAACGTGGATCAAGCGCGTGGCTTTCTCGAACAAGGCCCACAACACGATACCCCATACTGGAAACCTCCCGGCTACCCGGCACTGCTGGCGCTACTGGCATTACCCTGGTCAGACATCGGCAGTACTGCTCAGGGAGTTCCCGCGTCCTTCGCCTGGACAGTGAAGATCTTCCAGTGCCTTCTCGACTCCATCTCCGCCCTGTTGATCCTGCAGATCACCGCGCTGACCGCAGGTCGTAGAGCAGCCTTGCTGGCGAGCGGGTTGTATGCGATCGCCTCGATGCCGGTCTTCTTCTGTGGACAGTGGCTCGACACCACCGCCTTCACATTCCTGATCCTGTTGACCGTCTCCCTCGCAAGAAACGCGATGGCTACGGGTCACTGGAGTGGCTGGATCCAGGTCGGCATGGCGATCGGTCTGGCTTCCATCACCCGGGCCACCGGTCTGCCGGTAGCACTGGGCCTGGCATTGGTGGCACTGCTACAACCGCATCGCTGGACCGTTTGCCTGTTGCACTCCGCTGCACTACTGGGAGCCTGCGCCCTGACCTTGCTACCGATCGCCACCCTCAACTGGAAGAGTGGTCACGATCTGGTACTGATCAGTTCCAACGGCGGCATCAACTTCTACATCGGAAATCGCTCCGGTGATGGCATCGGTGAAGATGGGCTGACCTCGGTCGCCGCAGGACCACGCTGGAATCGGCTGCTGGAAAAAACCGCTCACCTACCGAAGCCATCGCAAAGAAGTCGCCTTTACTACCAGCTCGCACTCGATGAGATGGTGGCCGATCCGATGCAGTGGGCAGGTCAGATGGTTCGCAAGGGCGCCGCGCTGATCTCGGCGCGGGATGTCCCCAACAACAAGAATCTGGTCGAAGAGACTCGTCGGAATCTACTTCTGAGAATCCTTGCCTGGCTCCCCGGAGCGAGCGGCCCGCTGGTGGCGTTGATCCTGGTGGGCCTACTGATCCGCCGACGAGGCCTCCCCGAAGAGGAATGGCCGGTACGGGTGACGATGCTGATGCTGCTGTTGACCGCCTGGGCCTTCTTCATCGCAGGTCGCTACCGGGTTCCCTTGATGGCGCTCGGCTGTATCGTCGCAGGTCGTGGCCTGGACACCCTGGGACTGCGATGGCGTTCACTGTTTCTGTACCTCGGGGTGTGGCTGGTGGTGCTGGCGATTCCAGTGCCGAGCCGGGCACTGGTGGAGGACTACTGCATCGACCCGGTCGCCATCGGATATGTCCACGAACAGCGCGATGAACCGGAGCAGGCGACCCGCTGGTATCTGCGCAGTCTCGAGCAAGATCCAGACGATGTGCGGGCACTGCACAACCTCGGACACATCGCCCAGCAAGCCGGAGATGTGCCGCGGGCCCTCGATCTCTTCCGTCAGGCGACCACCACCAGGCCAGACCACTCCCCTTCCTGGAACAGTCTGGGTGCCTTGCTGGCGCCGATCGATCCGCTCCAGGCACGGACCTGTTTCGAGCGAGCGGTGGCGGAGGACCCCCGCTATCGCGGCGCATGGATCAATCTCGGCCAGTTACTGGAAAGTCATGGAGAACTGCACAAGGCTCTCGATGCGTTCCAACGTGCTCGTCGGATCGATCCCGATCGCTCTTTGGCACCGATCCTCGAAGCGCGAGTGCAACTCAAACTTCGCAATCCACGCAACGCCATGCGATTGCTCCGGATGGTCGACTCCGAGAGACTGCAACCGGGTTCCGCCGAACTGTACCAGCAGTTGCTGCAACAGGTCGATCAACAGTTGCAGCTCTTGCCGACAGAACCTCAGCAGGTCGATCCTGCACCCGCCGATGATTCACCAGAAGATGATTCACCAGAAGATGATTCACCAAGAGATCGTCCAGAAGAACAGGGAGTGGTCGGCTAACGATGGAGGGCAACGGTCACTCGCCTCGCCGGGCCCCTCAGCGGCTGCGGCGCCAGATGGTCAGGTAGTCGCGCCGTGCCGAAGGAGTTTGGTCCGATCGCAGCCACACGTAGTTGCCCACCACGATGTCGGCGGCGCCGTCCTGATCCACATCCTCGATCAATACTGCAGAGTGCACCGGGTTGCCCACTTCCAGCGTCCGCACCTGCCACTTCCGGGCGTTCCCCTGATTCTCCGCCCACACCAGGGAATCCCACTTCTGCCAGGTCGCCGGGTCGACCTGAGGCATGAATGCAGCACCCACCACATCGAGATCTCCATCGCCATCGAGATCGCCCACCGCAGCACGTTCGCAGC
>CAVOEM010000183.1:0-5971 GCA_963694575.1 Planctomycetes bacterium UBA1146
ACCGTGAGAAGCAATACCGCAAAGCAGAGTACGAGACGGTGAGATCCAACGAAGAAGCAGTGTACATGGCCAGGTTTGGCGAGAGTCCGAAGAGTTCCAAGCCCAATTATTTGAGAAGTGCAGAAAATAAGATCGCTGCATTGAAGGGGGTTGGATCCGGGTCGACCAGGCAGAAACTGGTGCAGTACTTGCCAGGAATGGATTTGATCAAGGATGTGACCGGAGGAGTCTCTTCAGCGAATCCAAAGGTCTATCCGACCTGGAAATCGATCGAGATCAACGGCGCCAAGAAAAAAAACGGGGTCTCGACGGTGATCTTCGAGGTGGCAGATGCCGCTTCAGGAGAGCGAGTGATTACAGCTCTGGAGCAGAGGTCCAAGTACTTCAATATCGAGGATGACATCAAGCCTGCTGGCGATCGGAAAAAGGTCACCCTGAAACTGAAGTTGAAGTCCTCGATTACAGAGACTGACGGGAGGAGATAACGATGGCGGATCATGGCAAGACCAGTGATGTGACACAGATCATTCTCCTGACCCTGTTTCTGTGCTCCGGGGTGTTCGGTGCCTGGGGATACTGGTTACACACCAGTGCTGAGGAGTATCGCGCTGCAACCGCAAGTGAGAGCCGCACGTTGATGAATCTCAAGGAACTGCTCAACTCTGCGGAGAGTAAAGAAGTGGTTCTGGATCATCTACGTCGCGAGGAAAGTAAGAAAAACTCTGGCAAGATCAGCACCACCATCGCCGAGATCATCGAGTCGATGAAAAACAGTGCTTCCAAGCCAGAGATCAAGAGCCAAAGTAATGATGCGGAACCAAAACAAGGGATCACCAAGCATAGTTATGCTGCGACTTTTGAGAACAGACCTCTGCGCGAGCAGATCACCTTCTTGGCTCATATTCAGACTCGTGCACCTCACCTTGGATTCGAAAAGGTGAAGCTCACCAACAGGACCAAGAAGGGTACCGAGGGGGAGTTATGGGAGCTCTATCTGGTGCTGGTGAATTACAGTGGAGAATCGCCCACTCAGTAATAATTCCACTCAGTAATAATTCCAATGCGGTAATTCCAATGCGGTAATTCCAATGCGGTAATTCCAATGCGGTAATTCCAATGCGGTAATTCCAACGCGGTTCAGTCAGGGCGGCGGATCAGTTTCCAGACATGAACAGTAGTGCTCTGCTAGTTCGGCTCTCCGGCGATGCGGCCACGATCAGCGCTCCACCCCACAAAGCGACCGCCCGCGGGGCCAGCAGCAACTCTTCGCCACCGGCAGATGCCCTGCTGAGAGGCTTGCACACCCGCTCCACGACTCCTGAGAAGGGGTCGTAGATCGCCGCTTCCGCTGTCGGAAGTCCACCGCGGTCAAAGCCACCTGCGATGAGGATCCTGCCACCGGGAAGTTCCACGATGCTGGGCTGATAGAGTTCGACGGGAAGTCTTCCTGCTGGGATCCAGCGCAACTGGATACGGCCGAATCTCGTATCCTGCTGCTCGAGCAGAAAACTGGTCCTGCATTCAGTCGGCTGGAAGGGGGTCAAGGCATCCGGGTTCGGTTCCCGGCGGGTTCCCGCGACCAGCAAGGCTCGATTACCCTGGGCAGTACTATCTCCGATCGATTGCAGTCGCAATCCGCGACGAGGTCCGGGTAAGTTCGACCCCGGATTATCGATCAGCAATGTCCGGCTGGTCCTCGCTTCTGCACGGATCCTGAACGCTTCCGGATGATCCAGTACTCGGCAGTGCTCGGTGTCGAACGGGACGTGAGGAGTTCCAAGTGACCCTCCGTAGCCGCCATAGAGCAGCAACAGCGGTTGCTCAGAATCCTCGAACAGGATCGAGCCGTGCTGGTGCCTCGGATGGCGCAACTCACCGATTCGGTAGGTCGTGCTGATCGCTTTTGGCCCACTATCCCCGTCGAGGATCTCGATCTCGATTTGTTCGATGAGCCCGTTCAGATTTCCATCGAGACGACCAGCCACCACGATCACTGTGTTTTTCTGGGCGATCGGATGGGCGGAATGCTCGAATCTAGCACTGGATGGCGACTCGGTCTCGACCGGAATGAAGCGGCTCATTTCAGCGGACAGAATCAGTACCTCTGCATCGTCACGGGCTCGGGATCCATCCCAGCCTCCAGTGATCAGGACCAGATCGTCGTCGGTTTCCAGCAAGCCGTCGACTCCGGGGAGGAGCGTCGCACAGTGGTCGGCACGGGCCGCTTGCATCGGAATCGGGCCCTGGTGATTTCCCATCGGGTCGATGATCCATGCGCTGGAGAGAACCCTTCCGGAAGATCCGACCATCATCGTCCGGCCACCCGCGATCAGCACTTTCCCTCCCGGCAATCGGGTCAGGGAGTGACCCGCAAGGGCGGGTAACCCCGGAGGTAACTCGAGATCTTGCCAGGGGGCACAATCTCCTTCCAGGTCGACCACCAGGGGCGATGCCACACCACCACCCTGATCGGTGACCAGTTCTTGTGAGGGCAAGATGGTGGTGCCGGCCACAGCGATGCCACTGGGGGACCCTTCAAATCGTGATCGGCTGTGCTCATGTATCCCATCGATGGTGAGGAAGGGGAGTTCTCCCAGGAGGATGCTGGTTTCGCGCGATGGAGGACCATCGAGAAATCGAGCAGGAACCTTGCTGGAACCGAGTTGATCCCCTTTCACCGAGAGCCGGATCAGGCTCGATGAGATCTGCAGTCTTCGATCGAGAAGGATCTGCGAAAAGTGGACCGGTCGATTCCAGCGAAGCACCACGAGGTCTTCTCGATTGACGGTGGAACTGCGATCTGAATCGACCCATCGGGCATCCTCGAGGATCGCCGGTTCAGGCGCAGGAAGTTCCAGCATCACCGGTCCCACCACACCCTCGATCGGCTGACCCAGGTCATCCTTGAGACCCATCAATCCCAGGTCGAGGGAAACCAGAACCGAACGCCGGGAACCGATCTGGTCAAACCCCGATTCTAGTTCAGCGATGAGCACATTGAGATGCTCAGTACGGTGGAATGAGTACTGTTCCGCACCCGTGGCGCCCTCGATCATCAGGCCGACGCGAGGATTCGAGGGCAGTTCCAGCGACGCATCGAGGACCAGGATGATCTGATCGCCCTCGCCCAGTCCATCTTCAAGGAGTCCTTCGATCCGGGCAGAGATCAATTCCGGGTGAGTCGTCGGCTGGCAGCCGACGCATCCGAGCATCAGTCCGAGCATCAGCAGGAGTTGCAGTCCAGATCGAGACGGAGATGATTGTGGCTTCTGAACTGGCCAGATCATCGAGCCTCTTCCTGTATCTTCTGTGGATGAGATCCAGTGCCGAAGGCAATGTTGTACTGCCCTGAGAAAGATCGTGACATTGCGGAGGCCCACTCTCAAGCGGGCTACGGAACAGTTAGCCAGAGATTCCCAGTGAATCGAGTGCTCGTAGCACTTCTTCGCGAACCCGTTGTGGCTGAGAACTGTCATCGCGGGCCATCTTCAAGGCATCCACCACTGCATCGCCTTCGATACGGAGCAATGCCCGCACTGCAGAGATGCGTGTAGCTAGAACCTCGTCTTCTTGCAGGATGCGGGTGACCAGGGGAACCGAGCGTACATCGCGGATACCACCGAGGGCCCCGAGGATCGACTGGCGTACATATGGATTCCGCTCCTCAACGAGAGCGGATTCGACCGGATGAGCCTGTGCGATTCCTCCCGAGAGCTTCATGCCGTATGCCGCCCGCTGGCGGACCCTGAAGTGTGAGGTGTCGGTGAGCAACTCCGAGTAAATCCCGATGGCATCGGCGGATCTCGAATGCTGGGTGAGAGCCCCGACAAAGCGATAGCGATGAGTTTGAGTGTCCTCTGCGAGGGCACATTCGCTCAAGATCTGGAACGATCGGTCATTGTCGGCTGCCGCGAGGGCCGCCACTGTGTGCTTCACTTCGCTTTCCTTGGAGTTTCCGGCAGCCCAGTCGTAATGATCTAGCAGTCCTGCGAGAGCTTCATCACTTCCGATCGTACCGAGTGCTCGAAGCAGGAAGCGGCGATTGATGAAATCGGGCTCCTCCGCCAGCAAGCCCAGCAGCAGCGGGACATGTTCCTCTGCCAGAGAGTCGAGATAGGATTCGAGGTCTTGACGAGCACGGTCGACCCTGTGAGCGGTGGAAGCGTCGAGCGCTTGATCCCATTGTGTCTTGAGAAACAGACTGTCCAGCTGTTCGCGAATGACTCTCATCTGTGGTGTCAGGGAGTCGAGCGGGGAGACTGCTGCCGAAGCGGTGGCTTCGCTCGTGTTGGTGGGCGGTGGTCCCGATCGATTCTGGTCGATCTGTTGGGCCACTCCGGTCGGGGGATTTGCGGTTTCCGGCGCGCGGGTCGGGATCCACAGGTATGCCAGCACCCAGCCGAGGGCTACCAGGGCGAGCACTGCGGGGATGGAACTGTGGATGCGACCGGATTGCTCGCACCCTCGAATTCCCCTGGGGGATACTGCCGACAGGCGATGAAGCGAAGGATCTACAAGCTTCGAATTACGGAGTCGGATCTGGCGCATTGGTTCCTGGCAGCATGATGACTTCGCAGTTGATGGTAGCAGGCTCATCGCCAAAGTTGGGGAAGTAGCTGACTCCACCCCCGATGGAAACGACTCGGTCATCGACACTGTTGAGGACACCATCTTCACCTGGAACAACACTCAAGGTGTGAAGCACCTTTTGCTGTGACAGGGCCAGCAGAAGGCTGCCGTCGGCAAATCCATCGAAGGTGTCATCGGCGATCAATCCGTCGACATTGATGAAGGTTCCGAAGATTCCGGTCGGGTGAGTGATCGGATTGATGTTGCCGGTGGGATCCCAGGGAGGGTCATTCGCCGCATTGTAGAACGGATCGTAGATGCTCACGCCGACGATTCCATTGGCACAGGTGCCCTGCATCAACTCGACACAGCCATTGGGCGTGGGAAGTTCGAAGGCTCCTCCTGCGGACAATCCAACGGTCGTCACTATCGTCTCTCCGTTGTAAGTCCGACGAGTTTGCACTTGAACCAGGTCTGCCTCACTGCGAGAAAAGGATGCACAATTCATCGGATCGAAGACGATCAGTTCGATGTTGTTGAAGAGTGTCGCCTCACCTCCAAAGAGGGAGAAAGACAGTCCGTTGGAAGGCCCGAAACTGCTAAAGGTAGCGACCAGCAAATCGTTGGATCCACTACCTGTGGGACAGGCCGGATCGTCATTGTCACCATTTGCGATCAGCACGATATTGTTGAGCCCCGGGATCGCGGGGATGTCGATGATCCCATCCTCTGTATCAAAATCGAACTCCAGGGTCGAACGGCGATGGACACCCAGGTTGATGATCTGTGGGTGGTTGACACGTCCATCTGCGACGATGCCTGCGGCGATTCGGTTGTCTCCTGTGGTGGCATCGAAGTACTCGAAGTTGGCCGAGTTACTGGTGTCCTGCTGCCATGGCATCTTGAACTGTGGCGCGAAGATGGTCGAGAGAGTCTGGAATCCTCCGGCGCTGAGGAGGAGGTCATCGGTGGTGCCTAGAAGCCCATCAAATCCAGCCAAACCTTTCATGCTGTGTCCCGCACGCCCACGCGCACTGAGGTACTCGGCATTGTCTCCGTTGGTCGAGATGGCGGGGATGAAGGCGAGGGCTCCGGGATCAAAGATTTCCATCGATTTGAGAGAAGGGAAGACGTTGATGTCGACCTGGAAACCGGGCTGGCCCGGTGCGAAATTCGGATCGATGATCGTCTCTGACCGCGATTCCTGGCCACCAGCGATCAGCACCCGGCCGTTGGGCAGAAGTGTGGCGCTGTGGCGGAATCGAGGAGTGATCATGTCCTGGTTCAACTGCAGGAAATCTGGAGCGAACTCACGACTGCTGATGTCGTAGATCTCGGACACTTCCGTGGCCTGGGCGAACAGGGCATCGCCGGTTCCACCGCAGATGAAAACATTCCCGTT
>CAVOEM010000184.1:0-5923 GCA_963694575.1 Planctomycetes bacterium UBA1146
CAATACTCACCTGCCGCTGGAGCAGCACGCAACCGTGGCACTGACCGAGGAAATCGATCGGGTCACCGTGTACTCCTCGACTCAGACACCTCACTACCTGCACCGCTCGCTGGCCAAGGTACTGGGACTGCCCGCCGCAAGAATACGGGTCATCGCCTGCCCCAACGGTGGTGGATTCGGCGGCAAGAGCGATCCCTTCAATCATGAGATCTGTGCGGCAAAGATGGCACTGACCCTCGGTCGACCGGTCAAGATCTGTCTCACCCGAGAAGAGGTCTTTTACTGTCACCGGGGCCGACACCCGGTGCTGATGAAGATTCGTACCGGAGTCAAGAAGGACGGCACTCTCACCGCCCAGCACCTGCAGACCGCTCTCGATGGCGGCGCCTACGGCAGCTATGGCGTGGCGAGTACCTATTACACCGGGGCTCTACAAACGGTCACTTACGACCTGCCGAAGTATCGCTTCGAGAGCATCCGCGCCTTCACCAACAAGGCTCCCTGTGGCCCCAAGCGTGGTCATGGAACTCCACAACCTCGATTCGCCTTCGAGGTTCACCTCGACAAGATCGCCCATCAACTGGGCATCGATCCCGCTGCTCTTCGAATGCAGCAGCTGGTCAAGCCGGATAGCATCACCTCGAACTGGTTGAAGGTCGGTTCGATGGGTCTCGGGAAATGCATCGAGGCGGTGGTGGAGGGAAGTGGCTGGCGAGAACGCCACGGCAAGATGCCAGAAGGTCGAGGACTGGGACTCGCCTGCGGCTCCTACCTCAGCGGCGCAGGTCTTCCCATCTACTGGAACCACATGCCGCAGTCGGGAGTGCAACTGCAACTCGATCGTTCTGGAGGGGTGGCACTCTTCTGTGGCGAGACCGAGATTGGTCAGGGATCCGATTCGGTGATCGCAGCCATCACTGCTGAGATCCTCGGGATCGATCTGAAGGACATCCGTCTGTGCGTGGCCGATACCGATCTGACTCCGGTCGATCTTGGCAGTTACTCCTCGCGAGTCACCCTGATGGCTGGAAATGCTGCCATCGAGGCGGCTGAACGGGCGCGGACCCTGGTTGCCAGGGGAGCCGCAAGAAAACTCGATGTCCCCGCACGGGAACTGGTCTTTGCCGATGGCCGGGTCTTCCATGGCGAGAATCCGGACCATGGAATGACCTTCCAGGAAGCCGTCGTCGAGGCGGAATCGCGTTTCGGTACCCTCGGGACCACCGGAAGTTACACCCCTCCACGATCTCCCGGTCGCTACCGCGGTGCCGGGGTTGGACCTTCCCCCGCATACAGTTACAGCGCTGCGGTGGTGGAGGCAGAGGTCGATCGGGAGACCGGCATCTACCGCATCGAACATGTCTGGATGGCACACGATGTCGGCAAGTGCATCAATCCGGCGCTGGTGATGGGGCAGATCGAAGGATCGGTCTACATGGGCCTGGGCGAGGCGATGATGGAAGAGCAAGTCTACCGCCGCCTGCCGAAGAAACGATCCGCCGCACTGGTGCACAAGCATCCCTCGATGCTGGAGTACAAGTCACTGACCTTCGCCGAGATGCCGCCAGTGACCAGTTACATCATCGAGGATCCCGATCCCAATGGTCCCTTCGGAGCCAAGGAAGTGGGACAGGGACCGTTGCTGCCGATGATGCCTGCGGTGGCCAATGCCATCTTCGATGCGGTGGGAGTACGAATCGATCAGGTTCCTATCGCACCGCACATGGTCAAGCAGGCGATCGAGGCGCTGGAGAAGGGCAAGTCGGGCCGATTCGGGCCCAAGTCCTTCCCCGAGATCGAGTTTGGTGTGCCGCTCAAGGTCCCCACTCCCGCAGAAGGTGGCGACGGTAGGGCGACCAACGTCGATGATGCCGGCGTGCGGTCAGGAACCGGAACCATGACCGAGCGCAAGAATGCGGTGAAGGGGGAGAACTGATGCTGAGACTGCCAGCGTTCAACTTCCATCAGCCCTCTACCATCGAGGAGGCGGTCTCCTTGCTCGCCGCCGATCCAGGCAACACGAGAGTGGTTGCCGGGGGCACCGATCTGTTCCCCAACATGAAGCGTCGTCACCAGAGTGCAGAGTCGGTGGTTTCCTTGCGAGGGATCGGTGCTCTTCGTGGCATTACTGAAGCCGATGACGGCGGGCTGATCATCGGGGCGACCACTACTCTCGATGCCATCACCCGGGATGAGAGGGTGCAGAAGTGTTACCCCGCTCTGGCCACTGCAGTGGCCAGCATCTCCAGCCCGGTGCTTCGAAACGCCGGCACCATCGGCGGCAACCTGTGCCTCGATACGCGCTGCACCTACTACAACCAGAATGAGGAGTGGCGTCGCAGTATCGATTACTGCATGAAAGAGCAGGGCGAGACGTGCTGGGTCGCTCCCAGTAGCCCGCGCTGCTGGGCGGTTTCCAGCGGCGATTCGGTACCGATGCTGTGTGCGCTGGGCGCTTCGATCACGCTGGTCTCGAAGGAAGGGCAGCGGCAAGTGGCGCTGGCGGACTTGTTCCTCGACGATGGCATCGAGTACCTGTCGAAACGTCCCGACGAGATCGTCACCGGTATCCAGATTCCTGCGCCCTCCGGCGAGAGAACCGCGTTCTGGAAGTTGCGTCGCCGCGGATCGATCGATTACGGAGTTCTCAGCGTGGCTGCCGCCGGCTGGTGCAACGGCAAGACCACCGACCGCATCGAGATCTGGCTCGGCTCGGTGGGCAGCACCCCGGTGCGCTGCACCGCCAGTATCGCGGCACTCATCGGCAAACCGCTCGATGAAGAGACCATCGCAGCCGCTGCTGCCCTTGCGCGCAAGAGCGCCGGCGCTAACCCCCTCGGCAACACCGACTTCTTGCCGCAGTGGCGCGGCAAGATGATCGAGAAGTATGTCGAGGCAGTGCTGAGGGAAGTTGCCGGGCTTCCGAGGCAGCGGATGGCGCCAAACCACGGTTGAGATCTCACCAAAATCGGTCCGATTCTGTGAATGAATCGGATTCTATGGATGCATATCGATTTACAGAACATCCACGATGGAAAAGAGGGCTCGTATGCTCGGTAGAATCGCACTTGTTTCCATCCTGGCCGGAGGATTTCTCTCGCTTGTTCTGAGCGGTTGCTCGGGAATCGGGATCAAATCCCATCATTCTGCTACCAAGAGTTTTAGCTATCAGAGTTTTGATGAGCTCGATCTGGAGATCGTCGGAGAGCCCGGTAATCAGGTCACCATAGAAAATACCGGAACGCAGAAGATCGTTGGACTATTCAAGTTCCGGGTCGGAGTTGAGGGTATCACTCACAACAGTTGGAAGGTGAATCTGGCCCCAGGAGAAAAGATGGAGTTCCTTCTCTCGTCGATCGGTAGTGAAAATCACTTATCGCTCGATGCTGTCAGAGAATCGCCGGCCTCGGTCACGGTCAGTGTCAAGAGACGGGGGATCAGCAGCTCTGCTGATCAGCCCCTGGAAATCTTCGACAGGGAAGTCGATCGATAGACCGTCTAATAGGCGGTTTTGGCTGTTACTCTTTCAGCCACTGACGGGCGCGTTCCAGAGCTTTGTCCTGTCCACCTTCGATGAAGAAGGTGGGATCGGATTGCACCTCGATGGCTACCTCGATACCACGTCCATCATAGAGCCAGCCGTTGGGGCGAAAACTCGCCATCGACGCACAGCGGACCTCGATCTGTGAGTGCGGTAGGACGAAACTCTGGGAGCGAGCGCTGCCGCCGGATGAGGGAGTTCCCACCAGCGTCACTCGCGGATGAATTTTCAGCGCGCCAAGGAAGATGTCGGTGGCGCTGAAGCAGCCGGCATCGGACAGGATCACCATTTTTTTGGTGTAGTAGTACTCTTGGCCATGGCCGGTACGGTCGAGCAGTAGCGCGTGCCACGAACTGAAACCATCCGGTACCCGCCACTCGGGCTCGAACCTGGCGAAAGCTTTGCGAATGACGGACCGTTGTTTCGAGGTCCATTCCTTGCCGTCGAGTCTCTGCATGAAGCGAGCCGCCAAATGGTCGTCTTTAAATTTTGAAGATTTGCGGTAGACCGCGAAGTTGCCGACCCAGGGGCCTTCATGGGGACCCTCGCCAACCAGAAATCCCGCCAGCGCCAGCAGTGCGCTGCGACTGCCGCCACCGTTGCCGCGGACATCGACGATCAAGCCATCGGTGTCACGGAAGCGTGGCATCCACCGGTAGACTTCTTGCACGGCTCTGTCGTCCATGCGAGCCAGCCGTAGATAGCCGAGGTTATCGTCGAGCAGGCGGCTTTCGCTGCGCGGCCACTCCCCGTATGTGGGTTTTTGATCGGTCGGTTTGACTTCGAGTGTGCGGGTCTTCTGGCCATCCATCGAAACCAGTTCCACTGCGAAGGGACGAAGCATGTTCCGCTCGATATCGCTGAATCCATCGCCACCGGCGATTCGACGCCACATCGAGACCTCTCGCAGCAGACCGACCGCGCGGCGGCGGATCAACTGTCGACTTCCGGCGGCGATGAAGGGATTCCATTCTTCGATGCACTCCTCGATGGGGCGTCCCTCGAGGGAGACGACGAACGGAAACTTCGGATCGAGCAGGGAGCTTCGATCGGATCGGTAGGCGACCACTTTTCCATCGGTGTCGCCGAGCAGGAAGGGGATGAACGGCGCCCCCTCTCCGAGGCGAAAGTTGGTGCTGCGGACATCGGCATGGCCATCGCCGAATTGCATCAGCACCCGTTGCAGGATCATGACCAGATCGACAGGGGGCATCCGATCGGGCAAGCCGCGTGAATAGTGCCGATGCACCTCTTGTTCGATCGCCTCATCGAGATCGATTCCCTTGAGGTGCAGGTAGGCGAACTGATCCCGGAGTGCGGCGGTAAAGGTGACGATCTCTTGCTCGACCTGTTTTTTCGACAGCCATGAGGGAGGAGGTCGCAGTGGAGTTGGCTGCCGGTTTCGATCAGCATTCAGTTGTTGGCGCTTGCCGAGGGTATTGGGGATGCCTTCGACCACGATCTCTGCCTCAGCCTCGACCGATTTCAAGCGCAGTGTGACGGTCTCTGCCGGCTCATGGCCCAGCAGTGCCATCGCTTCCATTAAATCCTCGGCGAATCGTTTCTGAAGCTGGCCGGGCCACTGCTGGCGGCACTTCTCGAGGATCTTCTCGACCTCAACCCCATCGATGGCGATGGGGATGTACCACTTGTCGCCGATCTGTACCTGCGGTTGCTGCTCGAACCAGCGCATCGCATCGAAGGGAGACGCTTTGGTCGGATGATCCTGTGCCAGGACCGGGGGCGCACCGAAGAAGTGAAAAAGCAGCAGCAACGAGAGCGTCGAACGAAACATCAATCTCCTTCGGTGGTGTCGGTGGGCAAATCAGAGAGTTCTACTCGACGGAACTCGACGGGGGCACCTTCCGCCTGGATGGCGATCTGGCCACTGCTGGCGCTGCAGTTGTAACCGAAGTTGACGAGATCTTGGTTGACGAAGACCACCACGGTGTCATCGCGGCACTGGATCACCATCTGGTTCCATTCGCCTGCGGGCTTCTCGGAATCGTTGGTGAGATTGAGAATTCTGCGCCGCTGATCCTCCTCCACTCCCCACTCATCGGGATTACCTCGGCGTTGGGTCATGTTGTCGACCTCGATATTTTCACCGATACACCAGAAATCTCCTGCGTTGCCGGCATACATCTGACACTCGATCGACTGGGGAAACATCTTGTAGAGACGCCGCGGAGTCGAGGCATGGACCAGGATCCCGCAGTTGCCAGGTTCCTCGAGCCAGCGATATTCGATCACCAACTGGTAGTTGCTGTAGGAACCGTCGGTGATCAGGTGTCCCTGAGGAGTTCCCTTGCTGATCAGCATGCCATCCTCCACGACGAAGGAAGGGGAGACCTCAGCGCCACCATCTGCAGCGGGGACATC
>CAVOEM010000185.1:0-5877 GCA_963694575.1 Planctomycetes bacterium UBA1146
GTCGTAATCCCGGGTAGGCGAGGAAACGCTGGTTGCCCCAGCGAATATCACTGAGGCTCGGCAACTCCTCGAAGCGCCACCGTGGCAGATGCAAGGTGGCGCGGTGTGCTCCGCTACTGGCGGACAGGCATTCGATGGCGCCGCCGGAACGACTCACCAGAAGATCATCTCCAGAACGTGCCAGCGAAGCGGAGAGGATCTTGTCGCGAAGATCATTGAGAGCGTGGGCTTCCAGTTCTCTTACTTCGAGTTGACGGCGCCACAGTTCCTTGCCGGCGGCCAGATCGAAGGCGAACACCCACGTCTCGAGGGTCGACCAACCTCGTGTCGCCAGCAGCCATAGCCGATCGCCTTCGATCAGCGGCACCGGACAGGCGCTGAATCCCTCGCTGGCGATGGGGGCGACCCAGGAGGAGATGGGAGGTTTCTGTGGATCTGGAATTTCGAGCACTACCGCTTCCAGCCAGCCACGATCTTTCCACGGCCCACTCTCGAGAATGATGTTGGTGGAAGGTTGCTGATATTTACGTGGCGTTCGTAACAGGAAGACGCAGCGATCACCGCTGCTGACCGGGATCTCAGGAACACTGATGAAGGGCAGTTGGGTGCGACCAGGGGACTCATCGGGACGTGGGACCTGCCATTGCCACGCTTCTCGGGTCGGTTCATCCAGATCGATCGCCACTACCCGATGGCCGTTGCCGAAGAGTGCTGTCCTCTGGCCCAGCAGCGGGAAAAGGTCCGACAACGGATGGCGCCGCGACCACACCTGGGCCTTGCGATGGGCGGTCGCCTCCGGACCGGTCTCTGGCATCGGGATCGCCAGTGAGCCCTCGACGCGGCTCCCCGCCGACTGTACCGGTGGTTGGATCAACGGTCCGTCGCTGCGCCTCCATGGCCCTTCCAGTGGTGGCGTGCCCTCCAGCCAGCGCAGCCAATTGGGGTCGATCCCCTCGCGAATTCCAGGTCGCTGCAGGAGTGCCCAGGCGGCGCTTCGATCGGCGCGCTCCAGCGCCTCTTGCAGGGCACGATTCGCCTCGGTCCCTCGATCGGGCTGCCAGACCAGCGGATGGGCTCCATCGATGGCAATCGGACCGAGTCGTTTGAGGGCCACATCGAGAAAGCCATCCGGCAGCGACCGGGCAAATCGTTCCAGTTGTCGAGAGGCACGCCCGATGCGAATGGTTCCACGGCTGCCGATCGAAATGGTCCGCAGTGGAAAGATCAGCGATCCATGCCGCGTCTCGAGCCAGTCTTGCAACTGTTCCGCTGCTGCGGCAGGATTCTCGCCGGCTCGTAGGGAGATCTTCATCAGCGAATCCACATCCTGGTGATGGGGAATCCGCCCCGGACCTGCGGCGGGGGGGCCAGGTAACTCGTACTCCTGTGGAATTGCCGCCTGTGGATCGGCGCTCCACACCATCAGAAGTGGCAGTAGCAGCCACGTCACCAGTACCAGGGAGAACTTCAAGCGCAACACCATGACTCTCTCTAGACCTCTTCTTCCCACCTGTGGGGGGTTGAAAGCGTTGTGGAACCGAACCACTGAACTACCTCGATCGATCTGCGGGGATGACTCGGAGTCGCCGGCCGGGCCCACATCTCACTCCATCCTTGCGTGTGAAACGGCTTGGCGCCACCAAGGGTTGTTCCCCTTCCAGGTGCCCGATAGGCTCGCCGTTTCGGAAAGGCAGATACCGTGACCGATTCCAAAACTCCATCGACTCGGCTGATGCTCGCCTCTGAGGCCCAGACCGAGGCGCTAGGTGAGCGCATCGGCGGTGTTGCCCGGGCCGGCCTGGTGATGGGCCTCTACGGCGATCTGGGAGCGGGAAAAACGGCTCTGGTGCGTGGTCTGGCCCGCGGAATGGCTCTCGATGGCCGGGTTCGCAGCCCGACCTTTACCATCGCCTCACTACACCGAGGAGTGGTGCCACTGCTTCATGTCGACGCCTATCGGCTCGAAGATCCCACCGAACTGGCGCTTCACGGCTGGCAGGAATGGCATCAAGAGGGGGTGATCGCGGTCGAATGGGCGGAGCGGGTTGAATCGATGTTCCCACCGCGACATCTGAGGATCGAACTGGCCCATCGGGGTGAGGAGCTTCGTGAGGGCCACATCCAGGCGATGGGAGAGGGGCAAGCAGATGCGGTGGAGCAGGCTTTTCTTGCCGCGATCGTTTGCTGAAGCAACTTGAAAGCATTCTCGTGGGCTTCACAATCAGTGAGCCCGACATTCTCATTTCCCCAGACCCGGGCAGGATCGAGACACGATGCCGAGACGCCGCGATGGTGGAGCCGAGCGAGGCTCCGAACCCGATGACGCCACCGATCACAATTCCACTGGTTGGCTTCTGGATGGCCTGGCGATCCGTCCACCTCTCGAGGAGTTCCGGCGACTGTTCGAGATGAAGAAGAGAGCTTTTGAAGGCAAAGTCGATGCCGAGAGTCTACGCAAGTACGAGCAGGCGCGTCGTCTCGGAGAGAAGTTCATCGCAGAGCAGGATTACGACCAGGAGAAAGGTCCGAGGGGGGCATCTTGCTAATTCGTAGCCTTCGAGCCGAGGGGTTCCTGAAGTTCAGAAAACTTCGCATCGATAACTTTCCCCGTCGCGCCCTGATCGGAATTGTCGGGCCCAACGAGAGTGGAAAGTCGAGTATCGGGCAACTGTTCCAGTTCGCTCTCTTCGGTTCAACCCATCACATGGTGCGCGGATCGATCACCGATCTGATTCACTGGGATGATGATCATTGTGTGGTCGAGCTTGATTTCGAACACGCCGATGAAGGGTATCGGATCTGGCGCGAGATGGATCGCTTCGGCACCTCCTTTGCGCGACTGGTCCGGATCGACAAGTCGGGGGGGCCGCCGGGAGAAGAGATCGCCTCGGGAGCACTGCAGGTGCAGCGAGAAGTGCAGAGACGCTTTCACCTCGGCGCCAGGGAAACGATGCACTCCTTCTACCTGGCAGAGCGGGAATCGGTCACCACCCCGGAGCAGTTCAGATCCTTCCTCGATCGGGTGGCTGGAATCGATGTGCTCCAGGGAGCGCGGGGGGAAGCGAGTCAGGCCCTCGACCTGCTGGAGAAAGATTTCACCTCGGTGCAGGAAGAGATCCATCGCAATGATCAGCACATTCAGCGTCTGCAACCCAACATCGACAAGATTCCAGACCTCGAAGAGGAACTGAAGGTCAGAGACACCAAGGTGGAGGAAGCTCGCGCTCATGGGCGTGAGATGCAACGACTGGTGGAGCAGGAACTGAAAAAACGTGACGAGGTTCAGAAGATCCAGGTCGAATTGCGATCCCTCGACACCCTGATCGCTTCCGAGTCGCTGAGAAAGAGCAATGGCCTGATCGGGTTGCTTCAAGCGGACCTGGCTCCGGAGCCTTTGCGCGACCAGGATTCCATCGTCACGCCGCTGCGGGATGGATTGGAGCAGATCTCCGACGCATGCAAGATTCGGGCAGATCTCGAACAATGTGTGACGGACTCCATCGAGTCGTTAAAAGCACGTCTCGAAGGAGATCAAGAGGGATCGATCAGCACCGAGAAAGAGATCCAGGAGCAAGAGATTGGCAGTTCCTCGAGCTCGCGTGTGCGCCATCGCGCAGGAGCCTTGGTGCTCTTCATCACTGGCTTGGTGGGGATGTTGTTTAGCCTCGATCTTGAACTGGATTGGGGCATCGTAAAGGAGATTCCATTCCTGGCCGAGATGGAGCCGGAAAAGGGGATCGGCTTTCTGCTGGCTGCATTCTTTGCCTTCCTCTTCGTCGCTGCCTGTTGGTTGTCGACCCGCGCATCTCAATGTCTTCAGAAGATCTTCGATGCTCAGGGCATCCTGTCGAGATTGCAGATGGAGCAGGATGTCGGGAGCAGTTCATTGGAAGCGGCGAGGGCGCATGTGTCCCGCTCATCGGGTGGGCTCGATCCCGGCGACGACATCGGAGAATGTCGGGTCCGTTCTGTCCAAGAAAACCTCGAATCTTTGCGTGCTGCTCGCCGTGAGATCCACGGAGTAATGGGCGACCTGCCAGGCGATTTCTTGGCCGGAAAGTTGAAGAGAGCACTCGATCGAGTGCGTTCAACCCTCAAGGAGCGTCGTAAGTCTCTGGATGAGTCCAGTGACTCGGTCAAGCGTCTACGCTCCAAGAGTGATCGCATCCAGTCGGAGATTCGTGAGTATCAGAATCAGGATGGGCGTCGCCAGGCGTTGTCCGAGGTTTCCGACGGCAATCGCAAGAAGTCATTGGCGATTCGTGACGAGATGGACATTCATCGACTGCTGGTCGAGTTGCTCGATGAAACCATCGAGTCGGTGCGGATGCGTGCCGGTCCCAGTCTTGGCAAGGGATTGTGCCGACTACTGCCGCATCTGACCGGCGGACGCTATCGTGATGCTCAGGTGACGCCAGAATTCGAGATCCGTCTCTTCACTGGAGAGAAGAGTGATTTTCTTCAGTCTCATGAACTCTCGGGAGGCACCTTGCAGGGGCTTTCCTTCGGCTTCCGTCTCGCCTTCGCCCAGGCTTTTGTGCGGGCGGTCACGGGTGCGCCACAGTTCCTTTTCCTCGATGAACCGTTCCCAGCGATGGACCGAGAGCGGGTCTTGCGAACCCTTCAGGCGCTCCCTCGTCTGAGTGAAGAACTGAGCCAGGTGATCGTTGCGCATCCCGATCTGGATCCCGCAGCGCGCCAGAGTTTTGATCTGTTGATCGAGACCGATCAATCTGCCGACCGGCTCGAGATCGATCTGGAGGACATGTCACTGCCAGAGGTCTCTGCCCCTCGACGTGAGCCGGTACAGATGAGACCCACGACCTTTCGAGATGAGCCAGCGGCTCGCCGAGAGCCCGCGCCACGTCGCGAGTCCAGACCACGCCGAGAGTCTGCTCCACGCCGGGAATCTGCTCCGCGCCGGGAATCTGCTCCGCGTCGGGAATCTGCTCCGCGTCGGGAACCGGCTCCGCGGCGAGAATCTGCTCCGCGCGTGGAATCGGCTCCACGCCGAGAGTCTGCTCCACGCCGAGAGTCCGCTCCGCGTCGAGAGTCCGCTCCGCGTCGAGAGTCCGCTCCGCGTCGAGAGTCCGCTCCACGTCGAGAGTCTGCTCCGCGTCGGGAGTCTGCTCCGCGTCGGGAATCCCATTCCGGCCGAGAGTCGGTGGATCGACCGATCGAGTCGGATGAAACGACACGGCCCGCCAGATCGACGGGCGACGATGGTCGCCGCGCTAGAGATCCACGCCGTGGCAACCGACGAGAGCCAACGCCAATGGCTCCATCCGACAAGTCATCGGATAAGTCATCGGATAAGTCAACGAACAGGCCTTCGGACAGGCCTTCGAACAGGCCTTCGGACAGGCCTTCGGACAGGCCTTCGGACAGGCCATCGGATGATTCGCGGGGCGGCCGGAAGCAGCAGTCGTCAGCCGCATCGGCGGCACAAGCGAAGAGCGAACCGCAACCCCAGATCACTGAAGATGCCGCCGAGTCCGGTACGCCCCGCCCGGCAGAAACGTCGAAACGATCTACCGAGAAACGACCTGCGGAGAGACGACCTGCGGAGAAACGACCTGCGGAGAGACGATCGGCGGAGAATCGACCTGCGGAGAGACGACCGGCGGAGAATCGATCAGCGGAGAAACGATCAGCGGAGAATCGACCGGCGGAGAATCGACCTGCGGAGAAACGACCGGCGGAAAAACGACCGGCGGAAAAACGACCGGCGGAAAAACGACCGGCGGAAAAACGACCGGCGGAGAGACGACCATCCTCCGATTGGCCGAGTTTCTCCGACTCCAACCGAGGACCCGACGCGGAGGCGAAGCCTCGCTCCAATTCGGCGCCTGCGGCCGCTAAACCTGCCAGCAAGGA
>CAVOEM010000186.1:0-5843 GCA_963694575.1 Planctomycetes bacterium UBA1146
AAATACGACATCGAGGCGGTACAGCAGAAGATCCGTCAGTCGGGACTTCCGGAGTTCCTCGCCGAGCGGCTGGCAGAGGGGCGCTGACCGGACTGGCGATCCGCGGATCGCCACAGAGATACAGCGCTACAGAGATACAGCGCTACAGAGATACAGCGCTACAGAGATACAGCGCTACAGAGATACAGCGCTACAGAGGTACAGCGCTACAGAGGTACAGAGGTACAGCGCTACTCTTCGGTGATTTGATCGTTCCCCTTGGAGTCGGTGACATCCGGATCACCGTGCAGAGTGGGGGGAGTCTCCGGCGGATCGATGGTGGTGTGCAGATCCTCCTCGGTCGAGCGAACACCCTTCTTGAATTCGGTGACGCTTTTGCCCATGTTCCTCATCACCGACGGCAAGCGACTGCCGAAGATCAGCAATGCGACCAACAGGATCACGCCCATTTCAAAGGGTCCCGGCATGAACGCCAGGCAGATGCCAGTAATGCTCTGCGTCATCAGAATCCTCCATCGAAGTCCGTGGACCGAAGTCCGGGGAGCGAGGTCACCTCTGGCACTCGAACAGGATGCGGATCCTGGTACCGACGAGACCTGTCCCGGGTTAATGAGATTGTAGTCGCCAGTGACCCTCTTCAGCAAGGAGAGCGACCACTCTCCCACGAGTTCAATCGAGCTTCTCCACATTCTCTCCGCAAAGTACCGAAGCGACCCGCTCGGCTAGCCGAGCCAGAAGTGTCCCTTGCAGTTCATTTTCAGAGGATTCAAAGGAGACGTAGATCCTGCCAGTTTCGGGATTTTCAGGCACCCGGACGTCGAACTCACGCCTCAGCACCGACCTCCCGTCCGCCACCCGAAAGAGATCCCAGTAGCCCTCCAGCCGTCCCTGAAGCATTCCCAGGCTGCGGCGATCGCGAAAGGTCAATCGTTCGATACGACCGGTCAAGACATGTGTAGCCCCGACCTGTTGACCGATTCGTTGCCACGGCACCCGGTCAGAATCGGTGTGAAACACCAGTTCCGAGACCTGATCATCGGGAACCAGATAGACCCCATCACAGGCCGCCGGAAGTTGCATGCGAATCGCTCGGGCGAGGGTGGTCCCCGCGACCGATTCGTAATGCCAACGCAACACCGAGGGAGCTTTCGACTTCTGCTGGAAAGGAATCACCAACAACTGTGCATCCCCGATGTCGTATTCGGGATCAATCCGCTTGTCGACCCGAGTGCAACCGGCCGACAGCGCCAAAAGCACAAGAGTCAGCCACAACCACCACCTGTTGGATCTCAGCATCGGGCGCCCTTTCGACGAGGTGAAACATCTGCGACTCGGCATGATACGGCCGATGGGCGACGCATTACAACTGGAAGCCCGTAGCCATCGACCCGGGGGTGCCCGCGCCGATCAAGGACTGTGATCCTTGCGGTCCATTCGCTCGAGAGCAGCATCGATATCACCGATCGACCAGCCGCCGCCCCGGGGCATACTCTCGACCCGGTAGCCTCGAGAGCCCCAGGTCAACTTGACCGAGCGAGAGGGAGGGAGGTCGGAGGTGCCGTCTCGCAACACCTGGACCGGCTGACGCTCCCCGCCTTCCAGTTCAACGCTACGGTTCCTCAGCAGTACTCGGGCACGCTCCGCCAGGATCCGGTAGGGACCTCCTCGCAGGTCGGTCGAGCCCCAAGCGAGCACCTCGTGGGGGCGGATCGACCCCCCTTCCAGTGGCTCCCTCAATATCAGTAACAATTCATCGGCTCTCAGCTGGAACTGTCCCACCTCTTCCTCGGCGCCAGGATCCAGCTGGAAAGTCGCACTCAGAACCGAAGAGAGCAACACCTCCAGCCGCTCCGGGGTGTCCTTGCCCGGCACCGTCGAGCGCACCATCACCACTTCTCTGGCCACCACTTCATCCTGAGGATCAGTACCACGAACAAAGGTCTGCAATCCCTGTCCATCCTGCGACGAGAGTACCAGTCGCTGATGGAGTTGGTCCCAGTGGCAGTGCTGGCCACGAAACTCGATCGATCCCTGCGGCTGTTGCAGTTGAACCGAATTGCTGGCTTGAACATCGACCAGTCGAATCTGCTCCCCACTCAGATCGAGTTTCGCATCGATCCGCTCGGCAGAGAGGTTCCAGGCCAGTTTCCGGTCGGTCTCGACCGCCTCTCCTGCGGAGGCATTTCCAAGGTACACCCGGGCTGCCGCCTGGCCCTGTAACAGGGCGGTCGCTGCCACCGGATCGAGGGTGATCATCTGCGCCTCGATGATGTCTGGATCCTGCTCCTCGCCAGCCACCTCTACTTGTTGTAACCCTTTACCCTGAAACCGGTAACGTTGCTTGACGGCATCCCACAGCAACTCCTCACAGCGGGCCAGGATGGTGCCGTCATCGATCTCGACCTTGCGACCATCATGGCCCAGAGCCCGCACCGCGATGACGCTGCCCGGAGGGATCTCTGTGGCTCCTTCAGCGCTGGTATCTGGCATCGCATCGGTCGCCAATGAAACCACCACCTCGTCGCAACCGATCACCACCTGGCTGGCTGCTGAGGGGCCAATCCTCGCCTCGACCATTCCTTCGCCGCTGGCCTGGCTCTCGGCCAGCGAGAGACGCAGCCGATCGGCGGTCAGTTCGGCCCGGTCACCGAGGCGGATCTGCTGACGACCGGCCCCCTCGATCCGCACCACTCCATCGATGCCTCGCCACTGCAACTGAGAGCCTTGAAGACGCAGCGATTCGAGGCCCTGGATCTGTAAACTCAACGGCTCTTCACCTGCCACGGCATCGAGTTGCTTGAGACGCTGTTGGGCATCCCATTGCAACGTCAGCTGGTCCGCTTCGACCAGGCTGCTCGGATTCTCCCCGAGCCACTTCGGCACCGTACTGGTAGGACCGGTCGGCAATTCGCCCAGTTGAGCCTGGACTCCTCCAGCGAAGACCAGCCTTGGCTTGCCGATGGAGAGTGCCGCCGATTTCGCCTCGATACGATTGTTCCCTGCGCTGAAGACCGCCCGCTGATCGGCGGCCGAGAAAACCTCGATCTGTTGTTCGTTGGCGAGCCAACGCAGCTCTTCTCCCTCGATTCTCGCTCCCTCGGGGTGTTGCTCCTCGATCACCACCATTTGCCCCTGTGCCGCCCGGGCAGTCAGAGTGAGCAACTCGCCATCCTGGAACTGAAACTCCGCGTCCTCAGCAATGACATGCCACAGCCCCTCATTCTGCGATTCGCCGGAGCCCATGGTGATCGCCTGGCCGACCAGTTTTCCGGTGACTCCACCGCTGATGATGCAGCGCCCATCCTGGGTCAGGACCGTCGCTTCTTGCGCCTCGAAGGTGCCCAGATCACTGTGGATCAGCACCCCTTGAGAGAGTCGCACCCGCGCCTCGCCATTTTGCCAGTGGAGCTGATTTCCCTCGACTCGTACTCCGCCCCCCAGGTGGATGGTGATCGGATTCTCGCGACGACTCCCCTGGATTCGCACCAGCCGACGGGTGATGGGCTCGAGATGAAGATCGAGGTAATCGGCGAATATGTGCCGAGGGGGAGCGGCCTGCTGGGGCACGATCGGGTCGTCAGGTTGTGCCTCGAACACCTGCACTCCGCCGTCAAATCGAACCCAGTTCTCGGTCCCCTTGAGGGTCATCGGACCGTTGCAAAGGACTCGAATCTGCCGCCCCGGCGCTCCATCGAGGCCCTGCTCGGTGACGACCCCATCCTCGTTCACCATGCCTTTCATGGCGATGATGAGGGGCGGCGCGAAACTCAGGCTATTCAGACCCGAGCCGGAACCGATCGAGCCATGCATGCCAGAGGAACCAAAGAGCTCCAGTTCGGGCCAGACGACCTTTACCGGGGAGTGGCCCTCGATGCGGATATCCTCACCATCGGCCCAACGAATCACCATGTCACGGGTTCGCATCTCCGGTGATCCGCCGGCACCGATGACTCGCAGGTCTCCGACCACTTGCGCCTCCTCGCCGCCGGGATCGGTCACCACCCTTTGCGCCTCGAAGATGATCTTGTCGATCGGCTCGGTTCGTCCTACGGCGTAGACCGGCATCTCGATCGACGCATCGAGCAAGTCACTCTGATTCACCAGGTTGTCGGGAGACAGCACCAGACCTGAACTCAGGTCGATCAGTCCTCGCAGAGTGAATCGCAGCCGACCCAGCGAGTAATCGTAGAAGGGGAGGGTGACATGATTCTGTTCGATGGTCTCTAGCGGCGGCTCGGTCTCGATATTCTCGAACGTTTCCTCTGTCCCCTGGAACTGACCGGTGAGGAGCAGAAACACCACTAAGCCGACCGAGAACACCCCGAGAAAAAAGGCCAAGCGTCTCAAGGTGTATCCCCCGTCAGCTGGCGATTCACCAGCTCTTCCCAGACCCCGTGAGCCTTGAGGATCCACTCGCAGACCTCACGTACCGCTCCCTGGCCGCCGGCTCGTCCGGTCACCCAGCAGGCCGCCTCTTGCACCACTGGATGCGCATCGGCAACGGCCACCGCGACCCCGACCAGCGCCATCGGGGGCAAGTCGATCAGATCATCTCCGACATAGACCGCATCGCTGGCACCGATCGACAGCCGATCCAGCACTTGCTGCAAGCAGCTGGCTTTGTCGCGGATTCCGCCGTGAACCTCGGAGACGCCCAGTTCGGCGGCACGCATTGCGGTGACCTTGGAGTTGCGTCCGGAGATCCAGGCGACCTGGATGCCGTGTTCGATCAGCCAACGGATCCCGGCCCCATCCGGCACGTGGAAGTTCATCGCCTGACGACCGTCCTCGGAGATGGAGAGACGGTTGTCGGTCAAAACTCCGTCGACATCGAGCACCAGCAGCCGTGGCGGATGTTCTCCTGGTGGGGTGGGGGTAGTGGATTTCATCGCCCTTCAGTCTCCCGGACCCATCCTCCTGCGCAAGGCTAATTCCGACCTTCCCGAACACCGAAGTCACCCTTCTGCTATCCTGTTCAGCACTGCTCCCACTGGGGGAGCACACCTCAGGACCCAGGAGAGCGAATAGTGACCCAGTTCACCGTCGATCCACCACACCCTAACGACGGCTCCGAGAGTCCTGCGCCGGCTCCCGCTGACCTACACGACGGCTCCGAGAGCGAGGCTCCATCGACTCCATCATCGCTCCAGCGGTGGGAGGACGGATTCTGCACCGCTCTCGAGGAATACTCCGGGCCGCTCGAACTACTGCTCTACCTGATCCACAAGAACGAGATCGACATCCTCGACATTCCGGTGGCACAGGTACTCGAACAGTTCCTCGCCCATGTCACAGGAGCTCAGCAGCAGGGGACCCTCGATCTACGCCAGGCGGGAGATTACCTGGTGATGGGTGCTCGGCTGGTCGAGATCAAATGTCGCATGCTCTCTCCGGAGTTGCTCGAAGAGGAAGATGAACTGCTCGAAGAGGAACTGGACGACCCGCGCCAGAGTTTGGTCGAACAGTTGCTCGAGTACCGCGACTTCAAGGAGCGAGCTCAACTGCTGGAGGAAGCACACCGACTGCGCTCCCTCGGATATGAACGCCTACAAGACGAGATGCCACCGCCACCCCCCGGCACCCTCGACCTGTCGGAAACATCTTCTCTCGATCTCGCCTCGGCATTCCAGCGAGTGCTCGATCTGCTCCATGAGCGTTCTGCCTTCACCGTCATCTCGGCGGAAGAGATCCCCATCGAACAGTCGATGACCGAGGTCCTCGAGCGACTTCGCAGCAACCCATCCACGGCACTGCCCTTCGACCAGTTGTTTCCCCACCATCGCGGAATCGCCGGCGCCATCAGCACCTTGCTGGCGATCCTCGAATTGGCCCGGATGCACCAG
>CAVOEM010000187.1:0-5770 GCA_963694575.1 Planctomycetes bacterium UBA1146
GGTATTGATGGTGGAGCCGCCACAGGTCGAGACCAGCACATCGCCGCTGGTGGCGGCGGTGAAGCAGTAGTACAGGTCGTGATGGATCTGGTCATTCGACACGTTCATGGCGCACACCGCTGGATCGAGAGCGGGGCCGGTGGTCGTCACGGCGCTGGTGATGCTGAAGTCGGTGTCGCCGGCTGTGATCGGCTCGGCGGCTTCGAACCAGCTGTGAGCGGGAGCGGTCTCCACCGAGGATTCGACCGCGTTGATGATGTTGCCGGTGGCGCCCGCATTCTCGAACGCGGTCACGATGATCTGCTGCAACTGGTAGGCGCTCATCGGATCGGTCTGGTAGGAGAGGGCGGTTCCATCCAGCACCGCCTCGATGGTGCCGTCGATCTCGACCTGAAAGGAGCCGACCGGAGGCATCGATTGCCAGGTCAGATCCCAGCGAGTCGTGCCGGCGCTTTGCTGGCAGTCGAGGTCGCTGATTCTGGGCGGACAGACACAATCTCCCACATCATCCCAGGCGATATCCATCATCCACATGTTGCTCGGTAGGCCGAGGCTTCCGGTGTCGATCGGCTCGAACAGACCGCACTGGTCCGCCGCAAAGAAACTGTCGCCGATCTGGTCGGTGGCGGGATCGGTCTGGGCCGGATCGGGGATCGCCATGAAGAAGCCATCGCCGGTGGCACTGCCGTCGGGAGTGAAGATCTCGACGACCAGCGTCTGGTCGCTGGGGAGACAGCCGACCAGGGTCGAGGCGGTGCCGCCGAGGATTCCGTCCGGATCGACGATTCCCGTGCCCAGTTCGAAGTTGAACAGTTGATTGGCGTTGTAGGGAACCTCGAACTCTTCCTCGTAGAAGAGGATCAGGTTGGCGAGCGGCCCGACCGCAGCCCCATCGAGGTCGATGCTCAGGCGAATGCGAACCGGCTGGGTGCCGCCGCCGCCAGCCACCGATGCGAAGGCAGATGTGATGCAGCGCAGTTCGATGGAATCGGTGATGGCGTAGTCGCCGCACAGGTCAAAAGCACGGTAGTAGGAAGTGTCGGCATGGGCTCCGCCGGTATTGCAGGAAACCGCAGCGCCGAACGGCTGGTTCAGCGGCACCGGACTCAGCGTCGTCCCGGTGGTGGCAGGGCATGGCCCCTGGCCCAGGGCACTGCCTGGAAACAGAGCCAGTGTCATCAGAGCCACCAACATCGGAGCCATCCACCCCGGAGCCATCCACACCGGTGCTACAGCGGTCCGAAGCCGTACAGAAAGTGAGGGCAGCCCTCTGAGTTTCATCACCACACTCCTGGATCGATCAGGAAAAGAAACGAGCCGACCCCCATTATCCACCCTGGCGGGGCCCATCGGTAGCACCGATCGCCACTCCCTCTCTCCAATAGAATCAGGGGCAAGGTGCGAAACTGTCGCAATCGAGGGCGTCCATCGTTGGATCGACGTCGCAGTCTGGGAAGGGGGGGGGGTGTGGCACCGTTGAAGAGGTAGCCGAGCAGTGTGATGCCGTCGGCGATGTTCAGGGTCCAGTCATCGTTACAGTCGGCAGCGTTGACGCGAGGGCGATCGATTCGTTGGCGATGACATAGACGGGCACTTCGGGGGAGCACTGGCGGAAGAGCTCGACTTGCCCCGGATGACAGGTGAAGAACAGCACCTGACGCTGCTCGGCCATCTGCAGGATGGTGGCGGCGGCTGCCGCGGATCGGGTCGGGTCGAAGTTGACCAGGACGTCGTCCATGAGAATTGGCAGTGCTTCGGCGCCGGTCGGTTGGGCGGAGATGTAGCCGAAGCGGATGGCCAGGTAGAGTTGCTCCATCGAACCGCGCGAGAGGTTGTCAGACTCCTTGTTTCGCCCTTCCTGGTCGATGACCTGCATCGAGTTTTCGCCAGGGGGAGCAAAGACCTTGGTATAGCGGCCATCGGTGATGGTAGAGAAGTATTTAGAAGCCTCCTGGATGACCCGTGGTTGGTTGGCCTCGGCGTGCCGTTCCCTGGCGGTGTCGAGCAGATACTGGGCGACAGCGTGGCGCGCCCAGTCGTGCGCGTCGTCTGTCAGTTCCTCGAGGAGCCCCTCCTCCTCGGCCCGAAGTACTGCCACGCGGTTATCGGAGTCGAGATCCTCCCGCTTCTTCTCGGCGGCACCCTTATCTCGAAGTGCATTGGCTCGGTCGCTCTCCAGTTCGGTGACGCGGCCGCTCAGTTGACCTTCCTCGGCGAGAAGACCAGCGATGCTCTGATCGGCCAGCTCGGCTTTGACCTCCTCGAGGTTGTTCGTTCCTGCGACCTTTCGGATGGCGGACTCATATGTGGCGATCTCGGACTTGAGGCTTCGAAGCTTCTCGTGGAACTGACCGCGGAGCAGGAACTGCTCCTCGTTTTTGGCAGATCCGTCCTGGATGAGCTGGTCGAACTCGGCCTGGTCCTGTTCGATTCGTTTCTGGCGGGTACTGCAGCGCGATTCGATGCCGGAGATTTCGCCGGAAAGCTGGCCGTGGCGGGTGCGAATGTTTTCGTGTTGGACTCGGTCTTTATCCAGTCGACGAATCTCGACGGGGATCTTCTGCTCCTGGGGTGCGGTGCGGTCGAGCGCAGCAAAAACATTGGAGACGCGCTGCCGATACTCCTTCGCCTCCTCAGTCGCACGGGCCACTTCGTTCTCGGCGGTTGTTCGATCCGCCTCGATCTCGACCAGGCGGATGACACGATCGAGCGCATGGCTTGCGGTGACGGGGGACCAGCCCGAATCCATGTCGTGATCCGCGAGCCACTGTTTCCAGGCATCTTTGGCACTGCTCTGGACCTTGTGCGCCTCCTTCAAGTCGGCCGCGGCTTGCACGCGTTTGTCATCCGCGGCAGAAGCGCGCTTTTCGGCCTCTCCAAGAGCCTCCCGAGCTCTCTCCAGCTTGCCACGCCGCTCCTCCTGCTGGTCGATTTCAGCCAGGAACTTGCTGAGCGCGCTAAGAATCACGTCATCCTTGTCCTCTAGCACCTTTTCGAGACGTGGCACCTTCGACATCACGTTCAAGTAGTCCGTCCGACAGTTTTCCATTTCTTCGATGCGGCGACAGATCCCATCGGATCCGAGTTTTTCACCCAGGGCCTTTTCTACCTTTTCGAAAACCAGATCAGCGGTAGAGGGCAGGATGGCGGCGGGCAATCCGAGTAACCGCGCGTGCTCTTGCCATTCCTTGGCAGTGTCAGCAACTTTCTTCTGCACCGTTTCCAGTGTGTCCTTCGCCGCGTCCCGTTCCTTCTCGGACTGTCTGAGGTCTTGGATCCGGCCATCGCGGTCGTGGGCCAACCGCAGTTGCTCTTCGGTTTCGTCGGCGAGTTGATCGACAGCAGCCAGGTCCAGAGAACCGCTGACTTTCAGCTGCTTTTGGACAGCTTCGATGGCGTTTGTCATCTCATCGAGTTTCTCCTGCAGTTTTTCGATGTGCTTCGATGGACCGGTCGACTCCCCTTCAGAGCGCCGGTCGGCACTCGAGGGCTGAGACCGGGTCCTGTTCCGAAGTAAGAGCACGAGCGCGATCAAGCCCGCCCCGATCACCGACGCATTGGCGTACATCTGTTGATCCATCGAGGAAAAGGCCAGGAACAGGAGTACCCCGACAACCGCGACGATCACGGCGATGAACTGCAGAAACCGCCCGGTATCGGGAACAGGATCGGGACCATGCCTGGCCCCGATCCACTCTTGCTGCTGGTTCGCAACAGCCAGCTGCCCTTCAACCGCCTGACGGTCGCGAACGCTCTGGCGAAGTTCACGGGTCATCCTCAGCCGGGTCTTGACAGCGGAGGTCTCAACACTGGCGCCACCCAGAGCCACAAGAGAAGCCTGCTTCTCGTCACTGGCTCGCCGGTGATTCAAGATCGCGTCCTCGGCGATATTGAGCCGATCCTCGGCAGAACGGACGTCGTTTTTCTCATCTCCAAACTGCTGATCGAATTGCTCGATCCGTTTCCGGGCTGGCAGGGAGGTGTCCACCTTCTCGAGATCCTGCAACGACCAACCCGGGTCGATCTCACGCAGGGTGCGGGTCATCGCCTTCGACGCTTCCTCGCGTTCGGTGTGGCGCAGTGGGAGGTCGGCCAGCACGCTGGAGAACTGCGCCTTGCCGTTGCGCAGACGCTCCAGAACAGCGCGATCGACATCCAGATCGGCATCCTTCAGTTCCTCGATCTTTTCACCGGCCCGGTTCCGGTCCTCCTGCGCCTCCTCGAATGCTGTAACCCGACTGTCTCGCTTGGCGGAGAGGGTCTTGCAGTTTTCGGCACGCTGCTCAAGATCCCTTTTGTGCTCGGCGATCTCCTCCATGACATGCGCTGACCTGTCCAGATCCAGCGCCCGTTGCTCGGTCCAGCCGGCACCCAGATCTTTGAGAACCGCCACCACGCCAGCTTGAGACTCCCGGACGCGAATCTCGAAAACCGGGATGCTCGCATTGTTTTTCTCGAACGTCTCGAGACCCTGGATGAGGCCCTCGATCTCGGCGCTCTGGTTCAGCAGCTTTTCGTCGAAGCTGAGCTCTTTCAGCTGTTGCCCCTTGTTCTTGCGATCGTCTTCGGTGTCCTGGAGATCGGTCTGTTGGCGCTTGAGTTGATTTTTTATTTCCGCCAGTTTGGTGAGACCATCCTTGGGGAAGTCCTCGACCTTCAGATCCAGATCTTCGAGCCCTGCTTCGGCCTGCTGCAGGGCGATCCAGTCGTCCCACAATTTCATCCACGCAGCGACGCGCGACTGACGCTCGCGAGCGCGACCCAGCTCTTCACTATTCTTCGCGATTTCAGTGGCGAGTCTGGCGATTTCTTCGCCGGTGAACTCGTATTCGCCGACGCCAGTTTTGGCTTCCTTGAGTTGCCTGCGCGTTTCTTCGAGCTCCTTGAGCCGAATGTTCATCTCCGGTTTGGATCCACCGGATTTGAAGAGGTGTTCCATGCGCTTGTTCAGTCGCTTTCGGGCGTCGGTGAGGGTACGAAGTCCCGTTCCCAGGCTTGCGCCGTAGATGACATCGCGAACCTCTTCGCTCGTCAGCGTCTCGATCGACTGGAGCTCGGTGAGACTGAAGCCATACAGATTCTGGAACATCGTCTGGTTGGTGCCGCCGAGAATCTTTTCCAGGGAGCTGCCGCTTCCGGTTTCACCGTCTTCGAAGGTGAGGACGACTGCGCCACCCTTGGGCCCATCGGTGCGTGCAACGGTCACCAGGCCGCGGGTATCGGTATCGAGATGAAGTCGGCCGCCGGCGTTACCCCCGCTGAGGGGAGGGTAGTATTTTTTGCCAGAGCGGCGATCCGGGTAACCGAAGAGCACTGTTTGTACGAAGCCGTGGAGGGTCGACTTCCCCTCCTCGTTATTGCCCAGGAACAGGATGAGACCGGCAGGAAGGTCCGTGATGGTGACATCGTTGAAGACGCCGAATCCGTCCATCGACAGCTGGGTGATTCTCATTCTTCTTCCTCCAGCAGATCCAGACAGAGCATTTTGGCCTGGTCGAGAATCTTGCGAATATCGGCGTCGTCGAGCGGCGCCAGCCCCTTCTTCGCACGGGGGTTCTTCCACAGGTCGTCGAGAGCGTCGGCCTCGATCCGCTGAAGACCCGCGGGGCTTTCAGCGGTCTCATTCGCCAGCGTCAGGACCTCAGCCAGCAGATCACCCTGCTCGGCACGCTGCTGCAGATCGACCTGCGGAAGGCAGTTCAACTCGATGCGCTGGACCCATATCAGAGGATCAGAGGACTCGAGGTTCTGACGGATTCGTTGCAGCAGT
>CAVOEM010000188.1:0-5753 GCA_963694575.1 Planctomycetes bacterium UBA1146
CGAGTGGCGATGCTCCCAGAGATGGTTGCAGTGGCGGTATCGATGATATCGACCCGGTCTGAGTTGACGCAGGCGACGTACAATGTCGAGCCATCGGCGGTCAGCACCATGTCAGAAGGGTGCAGCCCTGTGTCGACGATCTGTTGCCGAGAGTCCTGGTGGTCGGTCAGATCGATGATCGACACGCAACCGCTGGCGGCCACTCCCCGCTCATCGACGATCACCTTGGTGCCGGAGGAGTCCGCAGTCAGATCATCTGCATCGGCTCTTCGTCCACCCCAATTGGAGACAAAGACTCGCTGTTCATCGGCGGAAAGGATTACGTCGTAAGGGGCGACTCCCACGGCGATCTCACCGATTCTTTTGCCCTCGATCAGATCGACCACTGCCAGGGAGTTGTTGCGAGATTGGCAGACATAGGCGATGGATCCATCCGCTTTGACAGCGATTCCCGTGGAGTGAGAATGCCCTTCGCCTCCGGGACCGGGGAGTGCCACCTTTCGTGTCCAGGCAATCGAGCCATCTTTGGCTATGGAAGCTTCGTGCATGTTGGACTGGGCATTGGTCGCCCACAGGCGAGTTCCAGAAGAGTCGATGGCCATACCGTGCATCGACCCACCCCCGTCGGGGAAGCGGAGCTCCTGGCGAATTGAGTTCATCTCTCCATCGAGCACCACGATGCCTCGGTGGTCCTTGACGTAGATCGAAGATCCATCCCTGGAGATGACCATGTCCACCGGTCGACCATCGATCTCGATCACCTCACCAGCGGGGCGTATCAATTGCCGAGTCGGAACCCAGTGACCGTCTTCAGCGGGGCCTACCAGAGCAGGTGGGGGAGCCTGGCAACTGGAAATCAACAGCAAGAAAAGTGTTGAAGTTGCGATGGTTTGGAGTCGAGTTCTGTGACCAAGCATGGATCAACTCTTTCGTTCGGATTGAATTAGAAAAGAGCTGTGGAAAACTAATCATCACTGAAGTTTGTAGTTCCACTGCTGCTCTCGCCCAGGATGGATCACCGCGCCAGGGAAGGCCATACTAATCGGCAGCCGCGTCACGTTTTACCATAGGGCTATGCAATTCTTGGGTCTTCACCTGGATCCCTTGTGCATCAAGAAGCATGCGATGGCGTTTGATCGCAGCCAGAGTATCCACGTGGTCTGGGCCCATTGTTCTCAGTTGTGCCTCAGCAGCCTCCTTGAAGCATGATTCTGCTTCCGGAAGTTTCCCGAGGGATTGGAGTACTTTTCCCAGCTCGCTGATGGACTTGAGTGTCAAGGGATGGTCTTTCCTCAAGACCTTTTTACGACCCGCCATCGCCTCTCTGAAGAACGGCTCTGCTTCCACCATCTGTCCTCGACTCACAAGAAGAGTTCCAAGGTTGAAGATGATTGTCAGGGTGCTGGGACTCTCAGAGCCCTGAACCCTGCGGTATCCTTCCAGTGCTTGTCGGAACTGAACTTCTGCTTCTTCCAGTTTGCCTTGGTTCAGCATGAACAGTCCCATGTTGCTGATCAAGGCGAGGGTGTCCGGGTGGGCATCCCCCTTGGCCTTTCGGAAACTGGTCAGGGCCAGCTGAAGGAAACTCTCTGCTTCTTCCATCTTCCCCTGTTGCTGCAATACAGGACCCATCGAACTGATCGCAGTGAGTGTGCAATTGTGGTCATCTCCCAGATGTTTGCGAGAGATCTCAAGCCCCCGTCGGAAATAAACTTCAGCTTCTTCCAGTCTCCCTTTGTCCTGGAGCAGGCATCCCATGTTGTTGATGCAAGTGAGAGTACCGGGGTGCTGATCCCCAAACATGTGGAAGAATCCATCTAGTGCTCGTTTGAATAGCGGCTCGGCTTCGTCAAACTTCCACTGATCCTGGAGTAGGTATCCCATGTTGTTGATGGAGATGAGGCTGCTCGGGTGATCTTCTCCCAGAATCCTGCACTTTCCTTCCATCGCTGATCGGTAGAAAGGTTCTGCTTCCGCTAACTTGCCTTGAGAGCGCAGTAGTGCCCCCAGGTTACCGATGGATTGCAGTGTGCCAGGGTCATCCTCACCATGGAGTGTCTGGTACAGTTCAAGCGCCTCCCTGTAATAGAGTTCTGCCTCCAGATACTTGCCCTGAGCCTTGAGTATATATCCCATGTTGTTGATGGAGATGAGTGTGACAGGGTGATCTGATTCGAGGGCGCGACGTGTGCCATCTCTGGCCTCTCTCAAGAGCAGTTCAGCGCCACGCAGATCCCCTTCTTCATGTAGCAAGATTCCCATGCTGCCGATGGAAGAAAGGGTGCCAGGGTCATCATCGCCGAAGTTTCTTCGGTATCCCTCGAGAGCCGTGGTCAGAAGAGGTCGTGCATCGACAAGATTCCCCTGTTTCACCAGCAAGGAACCCATTGCCTTGAGGGAGGCGAGGGTGAGAGCGTGGTCAGCCCCGAGCCACTTCTTGTGGATCTCTAGTGATCGGGACTGTGAGTCGTGAGCCGCGTTATACAAGCCGATCGCCACGAGAGTCTCGGCAACGGAGTCCAGCAGTTGAGCCTGAACCAGAGGCTTGTCTTCAAATTGGTCGATGGCCAGGAGTGTCGGGGCAAAATAATGATCTTCAAGAGTTTTCAATGCCATCCCGGTGAAATCGAAGTGATTGAGGGAACTCCGAAAGAGATCGAGCGACTTGGCTTGCTCTTCAACGTTGAGTTGAACTTGCTGAGGAGAGACCGCGAATTCCTCTAGCAAAAGTTCCTGAATTCCGAATCCCATCGAATGGGCATTTATCGAAGACAGTTGATCCGATTGGAAGTGCAAGGCCCGTTGCAGCTCCTCTGCTTTCTGTTGGGCTGCGGATTTCGCTGAATTGGCATGAGATCGTTCAAGGAGGGCCCACCCGGTTCCCGCTAGCATCGAAATGAAAATCGAAGCGACAGTTGCGAAGACTAGCTTGTATTTCTGGAAGGACTTCCTCGCCAGGTATGAAAGTTCAGGAGGGTGAGCCAGAACCGGCTCAGTCTGATGTTGGAATCTTTCGATGTCCTCGGAGAACTGGAGCACACTCAAGTACCGACGATCTGGATCTTTCTCTAACGCCTTGAGGATGATCCAGTCCAGTTCCGATTGAATTTCGAGGCCCTCTTCTCGAGTGGAATGAGTATCCCGCTGCTGATATTTCCTGCTGGGGCGAACAGGGACCTCATCCTTGAGAACTTGAAGAACCATCGACTCATTCGCTTCGCGCAGCCCGGGATGCGGCGGTGTATCGGTGAGCATCCAGTAGAGGATGCTGCCCAGTGAGTACACGTCACTCCGGATATCCACATCGGTACCTTTACTCCACGCTTGCTCGGGACTGATGTATTCCCAGGTACCCAGGATGTAGTGACCGCTGGTCACCAGCGTCTTGTCGGTAAGAGGATCGGTGAGAGCCTTGGCTAGCCCAAAGTCGATCACCTTGGCAATGTCTTTTCCGTCTTGGTCGACCACGATGACATTGCTTGGTTTGAGATCTCTGTGAATTATTCCTCTCGAATGGGCGTGCTGTACTCCTTCGCAGATTTGCTGGAAGAGATCGAGCCGTGTTGATAATGGAGGATCTTTTTGATCGACCCAGTGTTCAAGGGTCAGCCCTCGAAGGAACTCCATGACGAAGAATGGCCTGCCATTCTGGAGAGAGCCACTGCTGATCACACGAGCGACATGTTCATGGTCCATCTTTGCAAGAGCGTGCATCTCGCCGTCAAATCGCGCGAGTATTTCGCGAGTCCCCATCCCCAGGCGAATTACCTTGATGGCGACCTCTCGTTTCAGGTCGGTGAGTTCTCTGCAACGGTAGACTTCGCCGAAGCCACCCTCACCGATGAGGGAGATCACTTCGTATTCTGGGAATTCTGGCATGGCATCAGTATTGCGCTGCTGCTTGTGGGTCGACATCCGTGAAGAACCCTCTTTCGAGCTCAGAATTAAATGTAGTATTCCAGAGTAGCCAGAAGATCTCTAAGTCGCACCGCTGCATCGCTGGGGAGTGCTTTGAGAGGAAGTCTTGGAACACCCACTTCAACTCCAAGCGACTGGAGCCCAGATTTCACCGTGGCTGGAAGACTTTTCAACATGATGCATTCCAGTAAGGGAAGTTGCTTGTTGAAGGTTGCTTCCGCCGCTTTCATGTCACCTTCCTGGTGATATCGATACAACTCCAGGTTCAGTTCCGGGATCAGGTTTGCTGCGGCCGTGCACCACCCACTGGCTCCCAGCGAGAAAGCGTCGTGAGCGAGTGGGTTGCAGCCATTGTAGAAGGGCAACTGCCCGTGGGAGAGTTCAGTGATCCTCTTCATGCGGTTGAGGTCGCCACTGCTCTCCTTGATCATTTCGACGTTATCAATCTCCCGGAAAAGCTCGCAGATCAATTCCGGCGACATGTCGGTGCCACTGGTAGCAGGGTTGTTGTAGGCCATGATGGGTAGAGTGGTGGCTTCTGCAATCGCGGCGAAATGCCCGAAGATCTCGGCGTCATCGATGCTCCAGTAGGAAACCGGAAGGACCATGATGGCACTTGCACCCACCTGCTCTGCGATCCTCGCCTTTTCCACCGCTGCGGCGGTGGAAACCTCTGCGATCCCGATGATCGTTGGAAGTCTTCCGTCGACTCGCTGGCAAGTTTCTGCTGCCACCAGTGCCCACTCGTCGTGGGTGAGGTAAGCCGCTTCACCGGTACTGCCGAGAGGGGCAATGGCATGTACCTCAGACTGCAGCAATCGATCGATGAGGTTTCTGAGCATCGGAACATCGACGGACTGATCGGTGAACGGAGTGACGAGGTAACCGATGATTCCGCGTAACGAATGTTGCCCCATGTGAGTCTCCGCAACTCTCTGTTACCAGGTGTTGATCGTTCTTGTTTCGGATGCCGTACTGCTATGGCAGATTCTACAATGTTGAATCTGCGGAAATAGGTCTGTAGAATGTGCCAAGGGACTGGATGCATGATAACAAAACTGGGTATCGATACCACCTGTTGATACCACCTGTTGATACAATCCATTGATAACACCCATTGGTGCAACGAGGAGGTCGTGTGTCTACAACTAATGTGAAGCCGGTTGGCGTGGCCATTCTGGAGAAGAATGGTCTCGATGTCGATGCGCTGATCGCGCAACTGACCAAGAATGCCTCCGTTGAGTTCACTGCTTATTATTACTTCACAAATCTTCGAATGCACTGCGTCGGTGTTGAAGGAGAAGGCATCAAGGGCGTGATTGAAGATGCCCGAATGGAAGACCTGAGCCATTTCGAGTCGTGTATCGAGAGGATCTACCAACTGGGGGGGAAGTTACCGAACCATGCACATGAATTCGTCAACATGTCCGGTTGTGAGTTCCTGGAGATTCCCGAGCCAGCCACCGATCTTCAGGCCATCCTGGAGAAATGCCTCAAGGCAGAGCAGGGAGCCATCGCAAACTGGAACCAGGTGTGCAACATGACCTTTGGCAAGGATCCTGTGACCTACGATCTGGCCAAGGATCTACTGGCGGAGGAGATCGAGCATGAGGCCTGGTTCCTGGAACTCCTGCATGGACGACCGTCAGGACATATGCGCCGTCGCTATCCCGGTGAGAGTCCACACACTCGAAAGCACAGCAGAGCTCTCGACAGGTGAGCGCGGTTCGGGCACTGAACTGATCTCCGGATGAGTGATACCCTGACTCGAATCAATCGGAGCTTTCCTGCTCCTTGATCGAGGTGCGTAGGATTTCCTGCCAGGTATCCCGTTT
>CAVOEM010000189.1:0-5716 GCA_963694575.1 Planctomycetes bacterium UBA1146
CGGCAAAGGTCTTGTTGGCCACGGTAAAGGTCCAGGGGTAGTTCTGACCACCCCAGAGAAGGGCCTGTTGTCGGGAGCCATCTTCCAAACGGGTTGGAATCATGTCGATGGTCAGGCCGGGGAGATTCTGCTCGTTCTCTGCAATCTCCTCCTGCTCCAGCAGTCCCCAGCCGTCGATCGCTGGAGAATCTGGAGTCCAGTTGGGACCCACAGGAAGCGCTCTGCAGTTGGCCAGGGCACCGCTGAGCTTCAGTTGAAATGGCAGTCCGGTGGTCGGTTCTATCGACAGTTCTGATTCCCCTGCCATGCGATCGAACAGTACCAGATGTTCATCCACTGAGCCGTTCCCCGTCTCGAATACCGCAACTTCCCAGCTGTGATGGCTGATGTATTCGGAGGCTTCCTGCGATTCCCACAGTTGTAGGTATCCTTCATCGGAAGCCTTCAGTTTTACCAGCCCCGCACACATCATCAGTGCAATACCCACGTGGATGATGAAGATGCCAAAGTTACGCTTCTGCAACTTGAGTAGAAGAATCCCGCCGACCAGCAGATTGATGGTGAAGATGATCATGCAGGTCATCCCACCAGGGAGTGGGATGGAGAAGCTGAAGGCTTCCGACGGAACGAACCACCAATCGGAGCCGAAGTGGTGGACCAATCCCCAGGACTCGAAGTAGGTCTGCTGGACTCGATAGAGTCCATGCTCGGCCTGCTCCAGTGTTCCGAGATAAGTGAGGATCAGCAGCAAGATCATCATGACCGTCGCCACCTTCTGGGATCCGATCTTTTTCAGGATCGTCAGCCAGATGGAACTCTTCACTGGACCACCTCCAATGACAGAACCAGTTGCTTGAGCTTCGATCGAGCCTCTTTGAGTTCGGTGTCGGGTCCGACCATCTTGACGAAGACTGCTTGGTCCGCCAGATTTCGAATCAATCCAATCATCGACCAGCCTGGTCTGGGAGTACTCCCCATGCTGGCGTAGGGGCCACTGCCCTCTACCACGATGGCCTTCCCGTCGAGCATCATTTCAGTCGGAAGTTCAGAGAGTTGCTGTTCATCGATGGGGTCGAGGCTCAGCTCCTTGAGCCAACGATTGACATTTGCGAGGACCCCGCCTCCATCCCCTGCCAGTACGGTGATCCAGCAGCGCGCTTCGTCCCCGACGATGAAGGTCACTTCTCTCATCGGTCGGGCAGAATCCACTCCCCAGCCTTGCGGAACTTGCCAGCGAACCTTGGGAGCAGTGCGTTCTGGCGGTGGACTCTGTGGCATCTCGAGCCGTATCGAACTGGCAAAAGCAACCAAGGCTTCGGCCTGTTCCATCAGCAAGGCGCGTGGTCCGGTCGCCTTGAGGTAAAGGGTCGTGTCACCCAGCGGCAGTGAATAGACGATCATCCGAGCATCCGGGACCGTCTTCGAGGCAAAATTGTCAGTGAAGGTGCCGTCGATCTGGAAAAGAACACCCTCTCTTTCGAGCAGGGTCGCTTTCGGCAGGTTGTCGAGCGCTTCATCCGTAAGGTTGGGTTGATCCATCTGTGCACACCATCGATCGATGTTGGCACGTAGGGTACCTCCGCCAGGGATCACGATGAGAAAACACTCGGCGTCAGGGGAGCCAGCGATACGCACATTGACTCGACGCATCGCAGTGAGTGGAGCCTCGATCCAGCCTGTAGGAAGATCGTACGCCAGCGTTGGAACCGAAGGGTCTGGTTCCACCGGGCGAGTCGGTCGATCGGTTCCGAAGCGCTGCGAAGCAGTGGCACCGGGCAAGATCGGATGCACCGCCTTCTCGATGGTGCGCACGCCATCGTAAGAAGTATGATCATCGGAACAGCCGGATCCTGAGAGGATGATCGCGATCAGAACCCCACAGCTGCACAGAAACTCACTGATCCGATGGGGCCGGAACGATAACCTGCAAGAGGCTGAAGAGATCACTTGGGTGAATGGCAGCGATGACATCTGTGGATTATCCACTGATAGAGGATAATTTCTCTTTAATCGAAGGCTTGGGATGGGCGCCAGTCATACGGTCGACGACCTCTCCATCCTTGAAGAAGAGAAGAGTGGGAACTCCCTGGATCGAGTACTTCACGGCAAGCGCTTCGGCTTGCTCGATGTCCACCTTGCCCACCTTGACTCCCTTGTCGGCGAATTCATCGGCGAGTTGTTCGATCAGCGGTGCAATCGTCTTGCAGGGGCCACACCAGGTGGCATAAAAGTCGAGCATCGCCACGCCCTTGCCGATTTCGCTGTCGAAGTTGGTGTCATCAATGGTTAACAAGTTGTCGGTCATGGATTTCTTCCTCTGCTGTTCGGATCACCTCGAAACATCGATGCGAGTCCGCTGGACAATTATTCTACGATTTTCCGGTCTTTGACAGGTACATTCTGATTCGAGTTGTCGAGTACAAACCCTGGAAGAGCCAGTCGCTCTCCTGGTTCTCCATCGACAGGTCTCCAGGCACGGATGCATTTCTCGCCCGCTTGCCAGGAGAACCATGCTAGATTTCCGTCCACTTCACCAAGGAATTCCAGGGTGGTGGTCTGCAGGTCGATCAGGGTTCCGCCCAGTGCAGTGATTTCAGATTTCAACTGGTCCAACTGCTCTTCGAGTTGACGAAACTCACCTCGGAGGGTCAGCTTTGTCGAACTCTTCTGGGAATCTGAATCCAGGTTCGTCGAATGCGACTGTTGAATCAGCTGATGTTTCCTATCGATCACCTGCAGTAAATCCTCACCAATCCTCGTCAGAAGAGGCAGTCTGGCATTCACCTCATCCAGTTTCATGATCGGAGGACCGCTGGTTACTGTTTCGGACATCTCGCCACCTCTTGGATTACTGGGGCTACTTCGGGTCAAGTTCGGTCACTTCAAGGATTGCGGCGGGCCTCGCAATCTCAGTCCACCCGGGACTGACAGTCGAGATCGATGGGGCTCTACTCTCCTGGACTCATAGTAGTCATCTCCTCGGCGCTTTTCAATCTGCTGGCTTCTTTTCGAAGGGGTGATCTTCTAGGTAATGGCGCAGATTCGGTGCAAAATATACTTGCATGAGGGGAGTTCGGATGAACATGTCGGAAAGGTTCGGGAGATGGCAAGCCACCATCATCGACGGGGGCAGTCTATCTCTCGATGGGGGAGCGATGTTCGGTTCGGTGCCCAGGGTCGTGTGGGAGCGTTGTATTGAACCCGACACTGAGCACCGGATTCCAATGAAGACCCGATTGTTGCTGCTGGAAGATTCAGAATCAGATCGAGTCGTGCTCATCGATGCGGGGGTCGGAGACAAGGAGGATCCGCAATTTCGCGATCGGTTCGCGATCCAGTTGCCGGAAGGAACCGGGGAAGCGCCACTTCGACGGGCGATTCGCAGCATCGGTGTGGATCCGGATCGTGTGACCGATTTGATCCTCACGCATCTGCACTTCGATCATGTCGGGGGGGCGACGCAACTCGATCGAGAGGGCCAATCTACTGCGCTCTTTCCCGATGCTACTCACTGGGTCCAGCAGGCCAACTGGGACACCGGATTGTCGCCCAATGCCCGGGAACGGGCTTCTTACATGCGCCAGAATATCGAGCCGCTGGCAGCGGCTCCGCTCGAGAAAATCGATGGGAATGGCGAAATTCTCCCCGGAATTTCGGTCGAACGAGTCGATGGTCACACCCTGGGGATGCAGACGGTGCGAATCGAGGGGGGAGGGCGAGTGATGCGGTACCTGGCGGACCTGGCGCCGACCTGGCATCACCTGAGAGCGGCCTGGACGATGGGCTATGACATCTGCGCCATCACCGTCGTCGAGGAGAAGCAGAGGATGCTCCAAGCGGCGCTGGAAGAGCAGGCGTTACTGGTGCTGGAGCATGATCCAGTTCACGCCGTCACGTCGCTGGAAGAGCGCAATGGAAAGATCGTCGCCAGGAAACCCTGAGCAGGTCTTTGATCGCTTCAGAGCCCCAGCCGTGCTGCCTGACTGTAGCAGTTGAGTCCTGAGTCGCCGGTGAAACCGCACAGGATCATGCTCGCTTCACGAGCGGTTTCCACCGCCAGGCTCGATGGAGCACCGACCGCCACCAGCGCATCGAATCCGGCGACCGCCGCTTTTTGAACCAGTTCAAAACTGGCTCTTCCACTGACCGCACACACCAGACCCGAGGCGGGGAGTCGGTGGCGAGTACTGAGGGCTCCCACCAGTTTGTCGAGGGCATTGTGTCGGCCAACATCTTCACGCACCGCAATCGCGACCTCTTCATCGTGGGCCCAGGCTCCGGCAGCGTGAACGCCACCGGTACTCTCGAACAATCCCTGATCCACTCGTAATCGAGATGGCAGCGAAGCGAGCCATTGCGGTTTGTAGTGTTGATCACTGGTAATCGAGGGAACACGAGCGATGACATCCTGAATCCGAGTTCGACCACAGATGCCGCAGGCACTGGTTCCGAAACCGGTGTGAGTCAGTGAATCCAGATCGGGATCGGAGCCATCTTTGAGGATCACCGTGACGACATTGAGAGGTTCCTCAGCGCTCCCATCGGTGCAGTGGGTCACTCCTGCAGGGGATTCGGTCGATCCCAATAATCCCTCGGCGACCAGGAAGCCGACCGCCAGGTCGAAATCATCCCCAGGAGTTCGCATCGTGGTGGAAATCAGTTCGTCTCGGTGGATGGCCTGGTGGTTCCAGCGCAGTCGGATCTCCAGTGGTTCCTCGACGGCGATTTCATCGAGTCCGCGAGGAGGTCGACCCGATCGAGTCCGTCGGACCGGGAGTCTCTTCGACTTTCGGTTTGGGACTGGCTGCTGTCGGGTCATCTTGGGCGCTGCTCTCCTCCGGGGGACCGCCGAGACGGCGATCTCCCGGTAGGATACCTGCGATCGGGACACTCTCCTACTGGACTCCCGGCATCAGCGGTTGGCCCTCGTCCCAGACCAGGCGATCGATACTGACTGCTTGGGGGAACATGTTGCGAAGGGCGCTGGAATTGAGCAGGTCAGGATCGAAGAGCCAGTTCCGAATCGGTGGCTTGTAGACCCCGGATTTGCCCCATTTTTCGGTCGCCACGCGGCTCTGGAACAGATTGATGAAAGCTCCGTTGATGTTGGCCTTCTTGGTCGACCATTTCTCATGAAAACGAGGCAAGTTTTCCAATCCACCGGAGTATTCTCCTCCACCGTCGGGAGTCCTGACGTTGCCGGTGACGATCGCCATGTTGTAGGTGGTTTCCGAGGCGTTATCGATGTCAGAGTAACTATCGCCAGGTCCACGGTCATCGGACCAGTTGTTGGAGAGCAAGTTGACGGCATCGCTGATCACAGCAGAGGTTTTCTTGTTCGTGGTGTTGAAGTCTCCCTCGACATAGATCGGATCCTCGCTGACAAACAGCAGATCATCGGGCAGTTCTGAACCATTCTTGAGACGGATTCCCTCCATCCAACCGCTTGCAGCCCCTGGGTCCCAGTTGGCGGGTTCCGGGTCTGGCGAACGATAAGCGTACACCTGATGGATGTCATTGTCGGGGTCTGTATCCGAGTTGACACCGGTGACATAACTGTGGAAGGTCGAGTTGGAGAGGTCCAGTTCCGTCAGAGGAACATAGGTCTCTTCCCTGGCATCGTACATGTCGGAGGAACTCTCGGTGACCGCGCCTCCCATCTGTGCGGTGACATCGACCTCGACCCCGTTCTGGACGTGGTAGACGCGATCGTTGT
>CAVOEM010000190.1:0-5688 GCA_963694575.1 Planctomycetes bacterium UBA1146
TGGCCAGCCCGACCGTCACTGCCGCCTTCTTGCGTGGCCAATCTTGCTCGTCGATGAGGTAGGAACAGACCACCTCCAGCAAGGACACCGCCGAGGTGAGTGCGGCAAACACCAGCAGCACGAAGAAGATGATCGCCAGCAGCAGACCACCAGCACCCATCTCGGCAAAGGCCAGCGGCATGCTGATGAAGACCAGTCCCGGGCCGGCACTGGGTTCCTGACCATAGGAGAAGATGATGGGAAAGATCATCATGCAGGCGAGTAGAGCGATCACCGTATCGAACAGCGCGATCAGCAAGGTAGTCTTGCCAATTCCCATCTTGGTCTTCTGGTACGAGCCGTAGGTGAGCATGCAGCCCATCCCCAGAGACAGGGTGAAGAACGCATGGCCCAGTGCTTCCAGCACACCACTGGGGCGCAGCTTCGAGGCGTCGGGCTCAAAAACGAATCGGACGGCCTCTTCAAATCCGGGCTGGAAAACTCCATAGACCACCATCACCAGGATCAGCGAGATCAGTAATGGCATCAGGACCTTGCAGGCTCGTTCGATCCCGCGTGAGACCCCGGCGGCGACGATGACGATGGTGATCGACATGAACAGGGTTGCCCAGAAACTGCTGGTCCAGCCGTCGCTGGCGGTGGCACCGAAGATCGCGCCGATCTTGGCGGCGATGATCTCTCTGCGCTTGGCGGCTTCCGCCTCGTTGGCGACCTCCAGGATATCCATCTCCTGGTAGTGAGTCATCGCATCGGCGAGAGATCGTTTTTCGACCTGCGCCTTCTCGGCGATCTTGCGCTGTGCCAGCGGGACCGCCTCGGCCAGTTGTGGATCCTCGCTGAAACTGCGCGTTGGATTCTTTTTCAGCACTTCTTGCCAGATCGAATGCATCTCCCAGACGGACGGCTTGACCGATCGATGGATGGAGTTAATTTCTTCACGGGCTTGGTGTTTTGAGCGGATCTCTGCGAGATAGGAACGCAGTTGATCATCGCTTGAGGTAGAGCGAAAACTCTTCGCCTCGATGGTCGCCACCTTTTCGACCGGTTCGGTGAAGTTGAGCACCGACTTCAGTGCGAAGTCCATCGACCAGCCAGCCACCACGATGTAGTAGGAGAGGATGATGAAGCCGGCAACGATTCCGAACCAGCCGACGACGGTCCAGGGAGTGTCCTTGCCCTGTAACTGGCGGAAGGCACCTACCGGTTGTTTCTGCGCCGCTCGACCGATCATGATCTCGGCGAGCATGATCGGGAGACCGACGAAGGCGATGCAGGCGAGGTAGATCAGGACAAACAGTCCTCCGCCATTTTCACCGGTGATGTAGGGAAACTTCCAGATGTTGCCGAGGCCGACCGCACTGCCGGCGGCAGCGAGGATGAACCCCCAACGACTTGCCCAGTGGCCTCGACTCGAAGTGGTATCGTTCTCATCACTCACAGGTAGCCTCCCTCGTATCGCTTCAACTTGGTGGCGAAGATCCTACATCAAGTCCGGCCTCGGGTCAGGGTGCGGCTGTCCCAGCGATTCTCCGCTGAAACTCGGCCTCGTCGATCACTTCGACCTCGAGTTTCTTCGCCTTCTCCAGTTTGGATCCGGCTTTTTCACCTGCCAGCAGCAGATCGGTACTTTTCGAGATGGAGCCGGTGACCTTGCCCCCTGCGGCGATGACCAGCGCCTTCGCCTGATCCCGGCCCAAATTTGGCAATGTACCGGTGATCACGACGGTCAGGCCAGAGAGCGGCCCGGCCAGAGCCTCACCCGCGGGTGGACCGTCCGACTTCATCTTCAATCCCGCGGCTCGAAGCACTTCGATCTCCTGGCGCACCGAGGCGCGTGAGAAGAAATCGGCGACCGACGCTGCGATGGCGGGGCCGATTTCATCGATCTGTTCCAGCGTTTCACTGCTGGCGGCCATCAGTGTGTCGATGTCTCGTTGCGAGTCGACGATCAACTCGGCGACTCGCTCGCCGACATGACGAATTCCCAGGGCATGAAGGAGGCGGCAAAAGGATCGTTGCTTGGTTTGATCCAGCGCTGCGATCAGATTTTCCGCTGACTTCTGGGCCATCCGCTCCAGTCCAGCTACCGCATCGAGTTCCAGCCGGTAGAGATCGGAAGGAGTTTTTACCAGTCCCTCGGTGACCAGTTGATCGATCAATTTCTCTCCCAGGCCATCGATGTCGAGGGCCCTGCGCGATGCGAAGTGTTCGATGCGTCCGCGGATTTGCGCCGGACACTGCAGGTTCTGGCAGTGGGGGATCACTTCGTCCTCAGGGCACCAGACCACCTCTGAGCAGGCGGGGCACTTGTCGGGGAAGTGGTACTCCTTCTCGGATCCATCGCGCAGAGATTCGATCGACTTGACCACCTGGGGAATCACATCGCCGGCGCGTTGAACTACCACCTGATCGCCGATCATTAGCCCCTTGCGTTTGATCTCCTGCGGATTGTGCAGGCCCGCACGGGAGACGGTGACGCCACCCACTTTGACCGGTTCCAGATGGGCTACCGGGGTCAATGCCCCGGTGCGGCCGACCTGTACCTGGATATCGAGCAGGCGGGTGGTCTCCTGTCGCGGAGGAAATTTGAGAGCGATGGCCCAGCGTGGGGAACGAGCTCTCATCCCCAGTTGCTCTCGCAACTCGACCCCCTCGACCTTGATCACCAGGCCGTCGATGTCAAACGGCAGTCGCTCTCTCGATTCGAGCACCTCCTGGTAGATCTCCAGCAACTGCTCGGTGCTGTCGACGCTGCGCAGGAACGGACTGGCGAGGAAACCCCAGCCAGGTAATCGATCGACCAGTTGTTTCTGCGAGGAGAGATCGATCCCCTGCTGGTCGCCGACGCCGTAGATGAAGACATCGAGTGGTCGTTTGGCCGAGATGCGCGGATCGAGCTGGCGAAGGGATCCCGCTGCGGCGTTACGGGGATTGGCGAACAATCCCTCCTCGGCACTGCGCGATCGATTCATCGCATCGAAATCGGCGTGAAGAAGGACGGCTTCTCCTCGCAACTCGACGGATGCCGGAGGATTCTTGTCTGTCAGTTGCTGAGGAACCGAGCGAATGGTGCGTACATTTCCTGTCACCTCCTCGCCGACCAGTCCATCGCCACGTGTCGCGGCTCTTACCAGTACTCCATCCTCGTAGAGGATCGAGACCGCCACCCCGTCAAACTTGTATTCGACCGTCAAGGGAGGATTGGCGTCTTCATCTTGCAGTTCGAGTCCCCGCCGGACCCGGTCGACCCATTGCAGAACTGCATCTGTTCCCATGGCATTTTCCAGCGACAACATCGGCACGCCATGTTGCACCGGTGGGAGGCGCTCGGCGATGAAGTCCTCCGGGCCCCACTGGGCTCCGACCTTTTGTGTCGGAGATTCAGCGTGGACCGCATCGGGATAGCGCTGTTCCAGTGCCTGAAGATCGTCCAGAAGGCGATCGTATTGAGCATCGGAGATCTGCGGATCGTCGAGGATGTAATAGCGGAAGTTGTGCTGGTGAAGTTGGGCCGAGAGGGCTCGGATTCGCCGGAGATCGTCCTTCTCGCTGCTCATCGAACTCCTGTGGCCAGCGGAATCGATCTCGCAGTACCTTTCGGCACCCGGACCGGTCCCGGTCGGTTATCCTCTGGTCACCGCCCCGCTGTGGGGAGGTCTTCTGGAGGAGAACGCACGAAGATGGCCGGATCAACCCCTAACGCCCAGCCGACCACAACTCCGGAGATCCCCGATCATGTATTGAGGGTCCATCGGAGCCTCGTCGAAGCGGGCCACCGCTGCTTGCTGGCTGGTGGAGCGGTCCGTGATCACTTGCTGGGTCTTCCACCGAAAGATTTCGATCTCGCCACATCTGCGATCCCGGAAGTCGTCGATGCTCTGTTCGAGAAGACGGTGCTGGTCGGGGCCCAGTTCGGAGTGGTTCGGATCGTCGAACCGGAAGGAGAGGTGGAGGTCGCCACTTTCCGCGCAGACATCGGGATCGCCGATGGTCGCCGACCAGAGACGGTTCGATTCACCGACGAGAAGGAAGATGCGCTGCGGAGAGATTTCACCATCAATGGAATGTTCTGGGACATCGATGCCGAGCAGGTCGTGGATCATGTCGGTGGTCGCAAAGATCTGCAGTTGAAAATCATCCGTGCGATCGGTGAGCCGCGAGAGAGATTTCAAGAAGATCGACTGCGGATGATGCGAGCGATCCGTTTCTCCACCGTCCTCCAATTCCCCATCGAGCCTGACACCTGGCAGGCGGTGGTAGATGAAGCCAAATTCATCGATGATGTCAGTGGCGAACGAATTCGCGATGAACTGGAAAGAATCCTCGTTTCCCCCCATAGGCTCGCTGGATATCAGCTCCTCTCCGACAGTGGATTGATGCAATGCATCTTGCCAGAGATCGAGCAGATGCGGGATGTGATGCAGCCACCTCAGTTTCATCCCGAAGGGGATGTCTTCGTTCACACCGGCCTGGTCCTGTCGCACCTCTCGGAGCCTTCCTTCACCCTGGCGATGGGCGCCTTGCTTCACGATGTGGGCAAGCCGGGCACCTTCGAAGATGCCGAGGATCGGATTCGTTTTCATGGCCACGATGAACTGGGTGCAACCATCTCCGAGCAGATTTGTGATCGACTGCGATTGTCGAGACAGCAGACCGAACGAATCGTCTACCTGGTTCGTAGACATCTGGTGTTCATGAATATCCCACAGATGCGGATCGCCCGCAGATACCGCGTCTTCGAGGAGGATGGATTCGAGGAGTTACTCGAACTGTGCCGTGTCGATTGCCTCGGTAGTCATGCAGATATGAGTCTCTACGAGACCTGCCTCGGCATGTGGGAAGAATGGAAGGAACGGGCTCCTTCGAGAGATCCGCTGTTACAGGGACGTGACCTGATTCAGCTGGGGATGAAGCCGGGCCCAGAGATCGGATCGATGCTCGAGGCTCTGGAAGACGCACACCGCGAAAGCGAGGTGGTGGATCGAGACGCCGCCATCGCTTGGGTCCAGGCACGACTCGAAGGGCGGCAGTGAGTTGCTGCGATACGGTTACATCACCAACGGTCTTGCCGACCATACTCTCGAGCAGGGAATCGATTTGTTGGCAGAGGCCGGGTACCAGGGCATCGGAATCACCCTCGACCACCATCATCTCGATCCATTTCAGGTCACCGACTCTCGCCTCGCGGAGATTGGTGAGCGACTCCGAGCCAGGAAACTGGAGCCGGTGATCGAAACTGGTGCACGCTACGCCCTTGATCCGCAACGTAAGCACTGGCCATCGCTGGTCAGTTCGGATGCCGCAAACCGCCAGCGAAGGGTGGAGTACTACCGTCGTGCAATGGAGATTGCCGTGGCCATCGGAGCCAAGACGGTGAGTTTGTGGAGTGGTGTCGCAGAGAAAGGGATCGATTCGAAGACGAGTCGCAATCACCTGGTCATGGCTCTCGAAGAGGTGCTGGCCGACGCTTGCGGTAGCGGAATCTCGATCGGTTTTGAACCGGAGCCAGGAATGGAGATCGAAAGCCTGGCGGATTGGCGATGGCTACGAGAGCAGGTGACGGGAAGCGCTCTTGGATTGACTCTCGATCTGGGGCATCTGGCCGTGACCGAATCGGTGCCCCTCGAAGTCTCGATGGCGTCAGTGATCGAAGATGTCATCCATGTTCATGTCGACGACTGTAAGGAT
>CAVOEM010000191.1:0-5652 GCA_963694575.1 Planctomycetes bacterium UBA1146
TGATTGTAGAGCGGGTCGGTGGTACTGGGAGGATCATTGAAGCACTCCGGAAACCACATGTCTCGAATCGGTCCCAGGCTGGTCTGTTCACCCATCATCCAGCGGGTAGATCCATCGTTGCAAGAGGTTCTCGTGTTGTTGGGAGTATCCATTCCGCCGCCGGTGGTTCCTCCGGGCCATGGAGTGCCGCCGGGGGGGCCCACTTCCGATGTGTTGCCGTTCCACAGATCGATCGCCTCCCCGAAGATATCGGAATAGGATTCGTTCAACTGACCCGACTGGTTCTGATAGATCAAGCCTGCCGAGAACTGGGTGAGCCCGTGGGCAAATTCGTGTGCGATCACATCATCCGTGGCCAGACCGTTGCACAGCGCAATCTGATTCCCGTTCCAGATGGCATTGGGGCAAATTCCATCGTTCCAGTGCACGGTGGCGGTCATCGTCGAGCCGTTGCCGTTGAGCGAATCGCGTCCCAGTCCATCGAACAGCAGGCGATAGAAGTCTCCTGCGGTGTCGTATCCCTCATCGATGTCGAGGTCGCCGCTGGGTGCGGATCCTTCCGAGCGAGCCAGGCTCCCTGGCAAGGAGCCTCCTCCACCGTCATAGATCTCCCGGAACAGGGCACTGTGGACCGCCGGCCAGTGATCGAGCAGTTCGCCGTTGCTGGCTGCAATCAGCACATGCTCAGCGAGCAACTCAGGGCCCTCGAGAACCAGGTGATGAGCCAGTACTGGATGAGGAAGGGGAACATCTCCCCACCATCCAGGATTCACCACGGCCAGTTCGGACTCCGTCGTCTGCACCAGAAATTGCTGTTCGAGAACTGCTTCAGCGATGACGAGAGCCTCTTCCGCAGAGAGCACCGGAGTCACCGACAACTTCTTCGGTAAGCGGAAAAAGTCACCGTTGATGGAGAGCGGAGTTCCATCCGCTTGTAGGTGCACCTTGATCACAGCGGTGAATACTTCCACCCCCAGATAAACCTGCTGAAAGGTGTGGTGAATCATCCCGAGAGAGCATCGCTCGGTCTTGATGATCTTCAGCTGTTGCTCGGGATGCTGGATCCCAAGGCGAGCGCCATGATAGCGCAGCACCTGATATGGATCTTTCAGGTCCGGGGCGACACCATCCGGTAACGGCAAAGGTTGCCCGTCGACTCCCGAAATCATGTGAATCCTGCTCCCTGGGGTCGAATTCTCGACCACTCCTTGGAGCACCGACTGACTCGATCCAGTCGTTGAAATCATGCACTGGATCAATAGAACGCCCACAGCGATCATGGCCCGCATGGATGTACCTTTCCCATTGGAATTCACGGATATAAGTCTTGTTTGGAGTCAGAGCCCAAAGGCATAAACTCGGTCCTTCAGGACCGGAACTGACCGCCCATCTCCACCTCCTTCGATGGTAGCCACCGCAACTCTCGATGGCAACGAGCGGATCCCTACCTCGACCGGGTCCTGGGAGTCCAGTTCTGGCTCATCCGGCAATCGATACCGGAATTCCAGCATTCGCGGTGAATCCACAGCCACGGTCGAGTCGTGCCACTGGCGACTGACAAAAATCCAGGGCCGCGAGTCCCGCTGGACTCGCGGCCCTGGATCGATGGAAAAGGGTCCATCTACCCGTCAATCCAATCCCCTCAGGAACAGGATGTGTAATCGACACACCCGAGCGTGCCGGGAGTCGGATCGGGAGCGCAACTACCGTTTCCAGGAGGCATCTGGCCGCCACTGAACAATGCAGCAAGCATGTGCACTGCATCGGCAATGTTCGTCTGATTATCGTCATTGCTATCGCAAGCATTGGCGCAACCGATGACTCCACCGAGGAAGAGTCCATCGAGCATGGTGACTGCATCTCCGATATTGAAGTTGGAATCGTCGTTGCAATCGCCACGAATGAATCCGCCGATCGCCGTGAGCGAGACGCTTCCCGATTGACCGGTCATGTCGATCGATTGCCCATCCACCACCATCACCATGGTGACTCCTGTCGACCCGAGGCCGCTGGTAGGTGTCAAAGTGGTCGAGATGCTAGCTCCCGGAGACGTGCCGGCCAGCGGTCCTGGGACCGTGTCATACTGGACCAGCACTACTTCTGTCGGAGAATCAAAGCCGATGAAGGTACCACCCTGGAAATCGTAGATGCAACCGACGGTGATTCCACCGCTGATGATCCCGACATTGAAGAACTCCGGGCCCGTCCCACTTTCGAGACTCGCCAACGGTGCGCCATAATCGACTGCGGTGGCCTCGAGTACGGCTGCGTCATGGGCCACTCCCAGGGAGAATCCCTGGGTCTCTGCGGCAGTATCTCCCGGCTCCACGTCCTGATCGATCTGCACGGTTCCGGTGAACGATCCGACCCCTGTGGAGGAACTGAAGGTTCCTGCCTGATCGACACAGATCACCTCGAAGGCCATAGGAGGAGCGGCCTGAAAGGTGATCGAAAAGGGCAATCCAGTGGTCGGCGCCGAAGAACCGGCTCCGATCACCACGACGGTGGTGGCGGGCGGAGTTCCGAGGTCGCTGGCACTGCTGATGGTCGTGACCACATTTCCGGTCGATCCCGAAAGGGCTCCCGGAATCGTCGCGTAGTCCACCTCGATCATCGGAAGTGGAACATCGAAGATGATGACCTGGCTCTGGTCGGTGAATGCATAGATCACTCCGACTGTGAAGCCATTGGTGAAAACCTCACCCTGGATGAAATCCGGTCCAGTTCCGCCGTTGAGAGCAGCCAGCCCCCCGACAGGAGCCGGGACGTAGGGATTGGTTCCCACGACTTCCAGCAAGGTGGAATCGTGACCGTAGGCCATCGAAAACCCCTTGGTCTCTTCGAGAACACCTGAAATCTGCTCGATGCTGAAGGTCGCGCTGAATGTTGCAGACCCTCCGCCCGCAGGAACGGTTTGATCCGGAGAAGAAATTTCAAAGGTTTGACCCCACGCCACGGAGGCGGTGAAAAGCACAAACAGTGAAACAATAATTCCGGGAAATAAACTACCATGTCGCATCGAAACACCTCTTCCTGACACCTGGATATCACCTCAGGCCACAAAGAAACCCGGAAGTAATTACTGCCGGAGGATCAAGGATGATTGTGGTCTTTCCCGAGCGAAACCAAAGTATGCAAATCGTTAGTTACAGCGGACTTTGAGCTGACCGGAGTCGATGAGCCACTCGTAGAAAAAGCCCACTGTGCCCAAGTCCCTTATCTTAGGATACCGCTGCGAGTTCAAACCTCAACCATGGGCTCGACTGTGTTGCGTGTCATTCCTCCACAAATGCACTCTTCATCACCAATCCTGCCCCTTGCTCGTTCTGAACTCTCTCAGGCTCTCGCTCTGGATCTCCCAGAACCCGGCACTGCGCCTCACCAATCGACTGACCATTCGCCCGTTGAGATAAACTCCTGGGGTTCCTCGGATGCTGGCCTTCCTCGCCAGTGCCATGTCCTGCCCGATCCGCGTCGAAACCGAGCGACTGCTCATATCCTCGACAAAGCGCTCCGCATCCATCCCCAGTGCAGTGGCCGCATCTTCCCAGCGTATCGACCCGAGAGTGGTGCGACGTGGAAGCAACCAATCGCGCAACTCCCAGAACTTGCCCTGCAATCTCGCAGCTTCCAGCGCCTGAGCCCCACGCAGCGCATTGGGATGCTCCGAGGTGTTGGGGAAGTGCTTCCACACCACCTCCAGGTGCCCGTTCCAGATCGGTAAGATGGTGTCCTTGAGATACTCGTCAAAGCGAGCGCAGTTGGGACATTCCACATCGGAGAAGATCACCAGTTGATAATGATACCCGCCCACATCATCGATGATGGGATCATCGTCTCTGACTCCGGTGTCGATCTTGGTCTGACTCCGGTGCAGGGTTTCCAGTTTCTCGACATCTCTGGCGAGTTGCCTCAGCACGACACTCTCCTCGCGGAGTACACGGGAGTCGGCTCGCTCGACGCCAGCCTGATGGGTCTGGTACTGTGCCACGCAGGCGAGAATCACTGCAGAAGTCGCCGCCATCAGCAGTCGGATCGACGGCACCCCGACTGCTCGCTGTGCTAATTCTCGCGGTCGTAACCACCAGGAGACCAGCAAGATGCCACCGTTGCAGGCATGGGTCAGCAGGCACAGGTAGCAAGGGGTCCCGATCGCCCACAGCATCACGCCGGTATAGAAGATCGAGCCCAGCATGCCAAACCCATTGAACCACAGGACTGCTCGCGCCAGCCATTGCCGCCCCCGATCGGGAATCCCGATCAGCAGGTACCATGCCGCCAGCAGTGCGTAATAAAGGAAGCCGAGGGCGGCCACCGGAATCCCCTCGCCCGATCTCTCCTGCCCCTCTTCCTCGAAGGGTAAGACTCCCCAGCGGCTATTGACCACCGAGGCACACCCCTCTTCTCCGGCAGCGCAAATCCCTGCGAGCAAACCCAGATCCGCATCCTTCTCGGCGTGGAGCATCAGCAGAGATCCGCTGGTCCATGCTGCGATCAACGCCAAGATCCCCGCAACCCACGCCAGTCCCTGATTACGATTCATGTCAGTGCCTCCCGTGCGAGGAGTTTGGCCAAATCCCGCCGGCATATCAAGTCGGGTCACTCGACTGGGCCGCTGGAAAGGGTGATGATGACCGCGAGATGACCCCGAGAGGACCCCGCGGATGAAGATCGATGCCCATCAGCATTTCTGGCGCCATGATCCGGCCATCCACACCTGGATGGATGAAAAGATGCAGTTGTTGCGCCAGGATTTCCTTCCCGATCAGTTGTTGCCACTGCTACAAGCGGAAGGCATCGACGGCTGCGTCGCCGTTCAAGCCGACTCTTCAGGGCAGGAAAATGATTTCCTGCTCCACCTCGCTGCAGATCACCCCTGGATCCTGGGGGTGGTCGGTTGGGTCGATCTTCAGTCCGATCAGTTAGAATCCCAACTCGATCAGTTCTGCCAGCACTCCAAAGCGGTCGGAGTCCGCCACATCGTCCAGGATGAACCAGATGATCGCTTTCTCGATGGAACGGCTTTCCGCCGTGGGGTGAAGTCACTGCCGACGAGAAAAATGACCTTTGATCTGCTCATCTACGAGCGCCAACTCCCTGCAGCCATCGATTTCGTGCGGGCGTTACCTGATGTACCGATGGTGCTCGATCACATCGCCAAGCCGAAAATCGCCGCTGGGCAACTCGATCCCTGGGCCGAGAACCTGAAGGAACTGGCTCGCTCACCCCACCTCTCATGCAAGCTCTCCGGACTGGTCACCGAGGCCGCCTGGCAAGGTTGGCAGGCTGAGGATTTCACCCCCTACCTCGAATGCGCCATCGAGGCGTTCGGACCCGATCGATTGATGCTGGGAAGTGACTGGCCAGTCTGTTGTTTGGCAGCGGATTATTCACGAGTCCGAAGTCTCGTGGAACCGTTCCTTCAGCCACTCTCCACGACCGAAAGAAGTGCCATCGAAGGAGGGAATGCGAGCCGCTTCTACCGGCTCAACGGACGCCAACAAGAAGCCGATGTGGGATGAACCTCGCCTAGAGGCACCCTGACACCCCAGTACAGTCGAGAAGATCCACGGTCGGATCTGCACCACAGGCGGGGAAGGGTAACGGCGGAACAGCGCCTCCACTGAACAGGAATCCGAGCAGATAGACCGG
>CAVOEM010000192.1:0-5576 GCA_963694575.1 Planctomycetes bacterium UBA1146
AACTCGGGAGCACGGTGGCCGATCATCGGCCTGGTCATCGCCTGGAGAATTTCGTCCTCCACTTCGACCGGCCCGGGGATGAACAGGCGAGGAACATCCCTGCGGACGGGGTGATCGTCGATGGTTCTCATGAAGTCTCCTGTTCGTCGATAAATCGGGCCACCACACCGGTGGAAATCTTGGGTTCAAAAAAGGTAGTTTTCGGAGGGAAAATCTCACCCGCGAGAACACGGGTCCAGAACTCTTCTCGACTGATCGGAGGAAGAATACAGAAAAGGCCACGCTCCACTGAGTCGAGAATCTTGCGTCCATCTTCGATGACATGAGGTGTCGCCGGGGCTCCCAGCCCGCCGATCTGCTCGACAGTATCGGCCAGCCGTCGTGCTAGCGTCGGTCGGCTGGCATCTTGCCGACAAAACAACACTGTCGGATCTGCTCCAGGGATCTCGATACTCCAGCGATCGCCGTCTCCATCGTCGAGAGCCTCGACGATGCGGTCGCGCACCTGCGCGGGGGTCAGATCACCCTGGTCCCAGGACCAGACCCGATGGGTCGGTAAAATTCTCAAGCCTTGTTGATTCAAATCGCAGAGAAACGCCAGCACCATCCCCGCAGCGGGAAGTTCTGGATCATCTTTCAGTTCCAGCGCCGTGGTGTAACGGTGATGTCCATCGGCGACCGCCGACGGCAGGTCTGCCATCCTCTGCTCCATCGCTGTGACCTGTTGAGGATCATCCAACCGGTGCAGGATGTGAGTGGTTCCATTCCAGTCCTGCTTCTCGAAGACCAGTTCTCCGCTCCCCGATCCGGCGCCCACTTCTGCCAGTGCAGTTTCAAGCCCCTCGCAGGTCAGCATCACGACTCCGGTATCGATGCGGGTACACCTGGCCTGCTCGACCAGCCGCTGAACAGTATGAGGTCGAATCTCCTCGTGGCGGAGAACTCCGTCCCCCCACGGTCGACTTTCCACCGCAGCGAGAACTCCATCGAGTTGGTGGTTTTCTCCCGATTCGCTGCGATACCGGATGGTGTAGCGGTAAAAGGAGCGATTTTCTTCGCGAATCAAACGTCCCTCTTCAAATGCTCTCCGCAGTGCGGCTCCACATCCTCGGAAGACATCTTCCCCGACCGGTGAATCCGGATTCTCTCCGAGGATCCAACGCACCGCATTATCGGGTGAGTGATCCAGTAACTTCTGATGAAGATCCGGGGCAATCACATCATAAGGCGGACAGATGACATCTCCCGGGTTCACCACCTCAGGATTTGCTCGCAGTCCACATATGGCTCTCATCTTTGGCACGTTCAGTCCTCCATCGTCTGGTAACAGATGTTCAGAGCTTGCAGGGCGTATGAGGTGGCGAGGACCGGATCCGCTTCCCACCATCGATCGATCGGGTTGGACCAGGATCCATCTGGGTTCTGTCTCTTGATGAGCACAGTGGCTAATTCCTGGGCCCACAGATGCTCTTGTCCAGTGACGTCAGTCACGGTCTCGACCTCGAGTACCTGAAGAGCTCGAGCCATCACTGCCAGGTAATAGAAATAGCCCATCTGACCACGATCCGGATTTTCAGGGGTCGCCATGCCGGGGTTCTCCTCGACGGTCCAGTGATTACGGATCCACGAGAAAGCAGCCGTGATTCTCGGATCATCTTTCTTCAAGCCGGCATAGATCATCGATTTCACTGCCGCATAGGTCATCGATCCGTAGGAGGAGAAGGACTGGCTGCCATCCTCGTGGGTCACCAATCCCGCCTTCGATTCATCCGGGTGATAATAAAATCCCCCATCTTCGGTCGAGGTCTTCCGCGCTGCAGCGAGGGCATCGTTGGTGCTCTGGCGATTTTGACAGCGTGAAATGAACTGCGCGGCGCGTTTCCACACTTCCGAGTCCTCGGACAGGCCCGCTGCCGTCAGCGCTTCCAGCGCCAGCTGGGTATTGCTGAGATCGGGACGGCGATCACTACCGTAACCGATTCCCCCCCAGGAACGGATGTGGGTGGTGGGATCGTAGGGAACCGGAGTCGATTGATCCGAACACTGGAGGCCCGAGATGTAATCTCGCATGCGCGCCACCTGTGACAGATAACGTGGTTCCTTGCGACCGGCATCGAGAGCGGTCAATGCCAGCAGCGTGACCGATGTCTTGTAGTTCATCAGCCCCTGGTCCGGCACATACACTCCACCATCCGATTGCTGTAGCGACAGCAGTGATTGGACTGCGGCACTGATGAAGGGGCCATCTTCCTCACGGTAAGCACGGGGAGAATCGACCAGCGCTTTCAGTGCCATCGCCGTGATTCCGGGATCACCGGCATGGGATCCCCACGACCCATCGGGTCGCTGAGAATCGATGATCCAGTTGGCACCCTTGTCGATGACCCCCTTGAGATCGGCCCGATCGAGTGGTGCTTGCTGCTCATCATCTTGAATTTTCTGGTACAGCGGATGGGCCTGCATCCACGGGGTGAGTAGCCCCAACAGGAGTAGGATGAACAGGAGTAGGATGAACAGGGCCATCCGAGATCCCATCGATCCGTCTTTGGGTGCCATCACAGGTGCACTTTGCGCGCTTGAAATCATCGTCCTCCCTCCCCCTCACGAAGTGGTGGCTCGGTGTCTGGGTTCAACGGCCGAGGCGGCAGTTCCATCCGAATCGCTTTCGGGTCCACATCTCCCGCCACTGCGCGGCGTAGCAGCAATGTGACCGCAGGAGGATCATCCCTTCGATGATTGGGAAGAACATCCGAATATGCAAAATAATCGCCGTCCGGATAGGGCAACGCCAGCGGATTGTCGAGAATCGCCCACGGGCGGTGGCTGAGGGCGACCAATTCTCCGGTGACCCTGGCCATGAAATGCTCTTGGGCCACCGATCCTTCGGGGGCCCCGGGGGGCGGATCGAGCAGTTGAAATCCCGATCCTGTGAAACTGAATCCACAGCGCGCCATCGATCTCTCCATCGGAGCATTGATCAGGCAATTCTCGACCCGGATGGTCCGGATACGCTTTCGCCCCTCTCCATCTTGCACCTCAAATCTGAGCGACAAGATCACTCGATCCCCTCCGCTGAGAGGCCCCAGATCGTACTCCGATTCGGGCCGTCTCGAATTCGTCAGACCCAGCAGCAACAATACCCCCTGCAGATCCGCCGGATCACAGTCGAGGCTGACCAGTGTCTCGTGCGGCTTCACTCCCGCAGTGCAGGCGACATACTCGACAAAGCCTCGATTGAGGTTGAGCACTCCATCGATCTGTACTTCGCCGCTTTGCGGCGAATAGAAGACCTTACCGAGGGGGATCGCGCCAGCACGAGTGGGCTCGGTGCCGGGGATCACGTCGACGGGGAGACCGTGGACAGAGGCGAGAATCAGCAGGAGCAGGGTACTAGGTGGCATGGGTTCTCCAACATCGACAGCATCCCATGGTGAGGTACCGATGTCCATCAGACCGACAAGGATGGCTTCGGCAGGCCAGATCGACTCCATCCAAAGGAACTCCAACCGGTTGGGTCCACCTGAGGTAGACGATCCAGGCTTTGATCCGGTTCCGGCAACAAATCCCGGAATCCAGGCGCTGAGCACCGTTTCACGCCCCCTCACCTTGCAGGAAACCACGCTTCCCGATAGCCTTCTCTGTTGCCCGATTCGCGATGGCTCGATCATGAGACCGGGATGAATCGACCCTAGTGATCCCCGCCAGGTGAAGATCGGATATCTCTTGCCGGAACAGACCATCTCGAAAGTCCCTGCCGGTTCTGGACGCTGGAGCGTCGTAGCCGAACTGGAAGCGGGCATCCTTCGTCTACCGGTGGCGCGGATCGACGGCCGAGAGGTGTTACTGGAGACCACCATCCGGCTCAGTATCGGAGATCGGTTCGAACTGATCGTCGAGCGCCCCGATGGCCAAGCCGAGTTGATTCACGCCGAGGTGCTCACCCGCACTACTGCCGGAGTGCTGTTGCGCTGGAAACCTGCGCATCCACGTGAACTCGAAGCTCTCGAGCGTCTCTTCTCGGGGGACCCCTCCGGCGAGGGCCACTCCGATCTCGAATCGGCCCTCCGTTCCCGCTCAAGGCTGGTGAGAACTGCAGCCATCGCAGCGCAACGCGATAGTGTCCGTGTGCTGAATCTGTCCGCCATCAAGGATTTGATCCAGGATGCGGTCGAGGATGTGGTGCGAGAGAGTGGGCTCTCCCACGATGAGAATGAGATCCAGCGCCTGCTCAAGGAGTCCGAGAAGGGCTTCCGCGAGAAACTCGCCGAGTTCGAGAGCGAGAAGGCAGATCTCCAGTCGCATGTGCAGGGCCTATCCAGCAGACTGGATCGAGCCCAGAACTTGCTGGGGCGCGAAAAAAATCGCGAAGTCGAGCGAGATCAGTTTACCCTTTCCGAAGGGGCGATGATCGAACTCGAATCGAAACTGGGCTCGATGATCGATGCGGCGGTCGAATCAGGAACGGTTGCGGCGCCACTCGAGGAGAAGCTGCGCGAAGCGATGGAGCGATCTCTCGACTCGGAGCGTGAGCGAACCCGTGTTCAAGAAGAGGAAGCTCGCAACGAGAACATCCAGTTGCTCGAAAGAAAGATTCACCGTCTCGCGCATAACCTTGACGATGCCAGAAAAGATCGGGACCACGCGCGCGAGAACGCCCGCCGCGCCGAGGCGAAAGACCGTACTCCCGGATTCAAGGGGGCGGGAGGCGATCTGGTCGAGTCCAGTAGCAGCGACGACCCCAACCAGGGGGTGCGCCAAGCACTGCTGCTGGAACTGGTGCAAGAGAACAAGGAATTGAGGAGCAAAATCTCCGCGACAAGAAAAAACTCACAGAAGACCGAGAAGGATCACGCCTGATCGGCAACGATTCACATCGGGAGAGGAACAAGGAATGAGCGATATCGTTTACATTGGAATGGACCTCGGCACCAGCCGCACTTCCATCACCACTTCGACAGGGGTCCGAACCACCGTCTGGTCCTATGTCGGATATGCCCAGGATCATGTCAGTCGCAAGCATCTCGGCGGCCGTGACAAGGTGTTCGGTGAGGAAGCGGTGCAGAACCGAATGGCTGTCGATCTGGTTCGCCCACTCGACAAGGGAGTGATCCAGGATGATGAGAAATCCCGGCATGCCGTCAGAGATCTGATCGAGTTTGTCATCGACCAGGCGGAGATCCCCACCGGTAGCACCATCTACGGTGTGATCGGAGCCCCTGCCGAGGCTAGCGTCGACTCCAAGGCTCACATCCTCGCTGCCGCTTCTGAATTCATGGATAGCATCGTGGTCTGCTCTGAACCGTTCTCGGTGGCCTACGGACTCGATTTCCTCGCCGATACCCTGGTCGTCGATATCGGTGCTGGCACCGTCGATCTGTGCCGAGTCCATGCCACGATGCCGAAGGCTGAGGATCAACGAACTCACCACTTCGGTGGAGACGCCATCGACACCCGATTGATGGAGTTGCTGACCGAAAATCACCCGGAGGCACAGTTTTCCTCCAACATGATTCGCGAGATCAAGGAAGACCACGCTTGTGTCGGAACCCACATGGATCCGGTCGTGGCCACCTTCC
>CAVOEM010000193.1:0-5496 GCA_963694575.1 Planctomycetes bacterium UBA1146
ATCGACAGCGGGCGAGACCCCGGGAGTGTTCCCGGGCAGATCCGCAGGGTGAGATCGCAACAATCCGTTGCAAGAGAGGAACGAACCATGACCAAGAGAGATATGGAGCCCATGTCCGATGGAGAACTGGATGGTATCGCTGGTGGCGGAGGTAAGTTGAGCGCCCATGATCTGAAGAAGATCGCGCAGGCCAAGCCCAATCCCGGCAACAGTCCAACACCGGTGCCGGAGAAAGACCCCGGGAAGCCGAAGCCCAAGGGTAAATAGTCCTGAAGCGACCTTCTCACACGGCTTGAATCGTGGGCTTACCGCCAGCGTTTCAAGCCGTGTTTTTTTTAAATAAAATCGCTGAACGAGAGGGGACACGGCCACCCTCCATCAGAAACAGCGTCCAGTCTTGCGACCGGACGCTGCTTTCAATTCTAAATGGTGGGCGATACTGGACTCGAACCAGTGACCCCTACCCTGTCAAGGTAGTGCTCTAGCCAACTGAGCTAATCGCCCCGTTTCCGAGGTGTCCTCGAACGGGGCAGTGTAGCGATCCCTGGGAATCGTGCAAGTTGGCTTGGCGCTAGAAGCTACCCATCCACGGCGCCAGTTGATCGAGCAACTCGCCGCAGCGACTCTGGAAACTGATTCCAGCGCTGGTCATGACACTCCACAGTGCCGATCCCTTTGGAGCGTGGGTGATCAGCAACGCCGCCAGGCTGGGCAGGGCAAAGAGCCCGCTCCACAGCACCACGGTGGCCGGTTGCAGGGTCGTTCCATTCTCGAGGGATGACTGTTCGATCGGCTCCGGAGTCGATTCTGCCCCATCCGAGGGCTCGAAAGTGGCTCCGCCGATGGTCACTTCATCGAGGAATCCGAGCGAGGTCTCGACTCCCAGTTGTGGTTGGAACTGGAGTGGCAACTCGGGGGCATCGGTGATCGATTCGGCGGTCTCGACCTCTGCGTCGCGGACGGGAGTCATCGTGATGACTTCTCCATCGCTGTTGCATGGCTCTCCGGCGGCTTTCAGCGCTGCCACCGAGGGAGCGGAGACAGCACCATCTTGTGCTTCCGAGCTGAAGGGAGAGGGGGTCGAATCCTCCGTCGTGCTGAAGAGATCATCGCTGGTCTCGAACTGCTCGAACCGATCGACTGGAGTCTCGGCACTGCTGTAGAGAGGGGCCGGAGTTGGGCTCGGTGCCGTCGTCGGACTCGATGTTTGAATCTTCGGCAAGGTCACCTCACCGTCGGGCGAGATCACCATCTTGGTCTGGCAGCGAGGGCAACCGACCTTGCTGCGAGTGGCGACCGGTTCGACGCTGAGTGTGCCGGAACAGGCCAAGCACTCGAAGCGCCACCTCGGGGAGGTGGACTCCTGTGATCCCGAATCGTCCGAGGAGAACTCCTCGGAAGGGAACTGCGCCGCTGAGAAGCCTTGAGTGGTGAAATCGTCGGAAGGAGCCACCGATTCGAATGGCGGCTCCGGTTCTTTCGAGAAATCGTCGACCTCGTCACTGACGAGGTGCAACTTGGTCTCCCCGGTGGGAGTCTTACGCTGGCGCTTCTGGGCGATCGTCTCGCTCGAGAAGAGATCGAGATCCTGGTCGCCAAATCCAGTCGAAGTTCTGGTCGTCGGGTGAGTAGAGGCGGGCTCGTCGAGCAGCGACAGGCCACTGGTGGCCGGAGACTCTTCGGTAGCTCCCGCACAGCGGGGGCAGTGCACGCTTCCCGCTTCGGGCCCGTGATTCTTGTCAGTGATCGATCCGCAATCGTCGCAGTACAACATTTTTATTTCCTTCGCTTCAGGCGACCGGGCCCAGGACAAAGAAGATGGCGATGGCACAGAGCCCCGAGTTGGCGATGAGCGGGAGACCGGCCAGTGGCCGTGTCTCCTGGTTCACCACCAGGATCGTCGCCGCACAGATACCCAGCAGCCCCTGGATGATGGCCACCGAAGTGACGATTCCCGGCAGTACCGGGCCAGATCCTGCGGAGAAGTGAATCGCCAGCGCCAGGCAGACGCTGACCACGATGGCGCAACCGAGGGACACCGCCTGGAGGAACTCACCCCGCTGGACCTGCAAGTGACCAGTCGGCATCAGTCCGATGCTGACCAGCACCAGGCTGACGATCGCCAGCACGGTGTCGAAGGGGGATCCACTGAGCAGCACCGATGAGATGGCCTCAGGGAGATGCGGAAACGCTTCCAGCACCTGACGAGGTCCGTCGAGGGCGATGAAAGAGAATCCGGCGATGCCGCAAAGAACCAGCAGCAACTTCCAGGGGGTCATGGCATACCTTCCGTATCTGGTAAATTTCGAGGGAGACACTCATCCGGCGAGCAGGAATCTCCCGAAGAAGAGTACGATGCTCCTCGGGCAGCCGTCGAATCGCCTATGGAGGTGGATCTGCGGCTATTTGGGCTTCATTGTGGGTGCCAGAGGATGGTACTCTCTGCGTTCCTGGAGGGGAATCCGGGTGGATCTGCGGGCCGGAGGGGCGTGAGCCGCGACCGTGAGCCTCGGATGTCAGGGGTGCGAGAGAGGAGACTGACTTGGGGATGCAGGGGCGTTATCAGCCAAAAGGGGTATTGTCGCGCAACTGGGGTCAACCCGATCCAAGCCGCCTGGAACAGTTACAGATGGCACTGCTGCGTCAGCACTTGCGCCAGAAGGTCATGCCGTTCCATCCGCACTACCGGAAAATGTTGGCCGATGTCGACATCGATTCCCTGCAGTGTTACGCCGACATGAAGCGGATCCCCTTCTCAACCAAGAGCGATATTGCACCGACCGCGGAAGCGCCGGATCGTCCCAAGAATTTTGTCCTGCAACCCGATCAAGATTCGATTCGCAAGGTGCTCTCGCCGATGCAAAAGGCGGGAATGATGTGGACTGCGATGCGCCACGGCAAGGAAGAGATTCGCAAGCGCCTCGGCACCGAATACCGACCGGTGCAGGCTTTCTTCACCACCGGTCGAACCGCACTGCCCACGTCGTTTTTTCTGAGTCGATACGATCTCGACATCTTGCAGGAGTGTGGCAAACGGATGGGCGAGGTGATCGGGATCGCCTCCAAGGAAGATCGCCTGGTCAGCGTCTTTCCTTATGCTCCGCACCTGGCCTTCTGGCAGGTGCATGGTGTTGGACTCGCCAACGAGATCTTCACCCTCCACACAGGGGGGGGGCGTGCGATGGGGACCGAAGGCATCTTGCGGGCGCTGGAGAAGATGCGGCCCTCTCACCTGACTGGAATCCCGGGGTATGTTTACCACTTGATCCGCCAGGGGATCGAGGAGGGACGCGATCTCTCCTCCATCGAAGTGGTGTTCCTCGGTGGAGATCGAGTCACCGTCGGTTACCGGGAGAAACTGGAATCGATGTTGAGGGAGAATGGATCGAAGAATCCGAAGGTCACCAGCGTGCTCGGATTTACCGAATCGAAGAAGTGCTGGATCGAGTGCTCGGGTGGGCGGGAGACTGGCTTTCATACCTATCCAGATCTCGACCTGTTCGAGGTGGTCGACCCGGAGACACTCGAGCCGGTGCCGGATGGAACCACCGGGGAACTGGTCTACACTCCCCTCGATGGCCGAGGGTCCTTGATCATGCGCTATCGCACCGGCGACCTGGTCAACGGAGGCATGACACGGGAGCCGTGTCCTGCTTGTGGTCGGACGGTGCCAAGGTTCTCCTCCGATTTGAGCCGAGCATCGAACCAGACCGACATGTCGTTGACCAAGATCAAGGGAACACTGGTGAATCTCAACATCATCACCGACCTGCTCACCGACTCGGAACGGATCGACGAGTGGCAAGTGGTACTGAGCAAGAGAAACGATGATCCCCTCGATGTCGATGAGATGGGAATCTCCATCAGTTTGCCCGAAGGAAAGAGTGAGGATGGAATCGAAGAGTGGATCGCCAACACGGTGCAACAGGCGGCGGAGGTGCGTCCTTCCACTGTTGAGATCATCCCACGCAGTGAAATGCTCGATCGACTCGGAATGGAGACCCAGTTGAAGGAGCAGAGAATCGTCGATCTTCGCCAGCAAGCGGGAGGGTCGCAGTGACGACAGTCTCCGTCGCCCTGGGTGGGGGAGGATCTCGCGGGCTCGCCCACATCGGGGCTCTCCAGGTGCTGGAAGAAGCGGGGATCCAGATCGATTCAGTCTCCGGTATCTCCGCCGGAGCCATCGCCGGTGCTCGGTGGTGTCTCGACCCGAATGCCGCAGTACTGGCGATGCGTGCCATCGAGGTGATGTCCTCGACCGAATTCCGCAACCTTCGTCTCGGCGGCATGATGCTAGCGGCCGCCAGCGATGAAGATAATGGTCCCTTCCAGGCGCTTCGCTCGCTGCTGCGACGGGGACTCCATCTGGCGAATCTCGCGAGAAGACCATCGGTGATCGAGGATGGGGTTCTCACCCAACTGGTCGATATCCTGGTCGGGGATGGACAGTTCGAGGATTGTCGGGTGCCCTTCCAGGTGGTGGCTCTCGATCTTCTCAGCGCACGGATGGTGACGCTGCGCTCGGGATCGCTCGCTACCGCAGTGGCAGCATCGAGCGCCATTCCCGGGGTCTTTCCCCCGGTCGAACTCGATGGGCTACTCCTCTGTGACGCGGGTGCTGTCTCCAGTGTCCCGGTCGCGGCGGCGCGAGCGGCCAGTCCCGATTCGGTGGTGCTGGCGATTGATCCGTCGCGTCGACTCTTGCCACGGCAAGAGATCGACACCGGCATGGAATCGCTTCAGCGAGTCGCCACCATCGCCCGCAACTGGCTGACTGAGATCGAACTGGAGGAAGCAGATATCGTGGTCCGCCCCAAGGTCGGGCAGCGAGCCTGGAGCGATATGACCAATCTGTCGAGCATCGTCGAGTCGGGTCGAGATGCGATGACCAAAGCGATGCCCGAACTGCAGGAAGCTCTCGCCACCCAGCACTGAAGTTTCATCCACGGTGGAGACCACTCCTTCTTGCGGATTGGTGGTGCTGCTTGCCGCAGCCTCTGACTGGGGCTAGGGTGCCTACTCGGCTGAGTGATGCCGATTCCCGGAGGTCATGAATGCCAGCGAACGACCCGATCGAGACCGGAAACCGCAGCGAAGCCTCCTCTTCAGGTGGCTGGAAGCGTGACCGGCTCCCCTCGTGGCTGCGGATGCCGCTGGCTTCCAGTGCATCCGGCCACTCCACTGCAGGGGCACTTCAGCAACGCTCGCTCCATACCATCTGCGAGGAAGCTCGTTGCCCCAATCGCAACCACTGCTGGTCGCGGGGTACCGCCACCTTCCTGGTGCTGGGGGATCGCTGCACTCGCTCCTGCCCCTTCTGCTCGGTTCGAGGCGGCCCGGTTTCTCCTCCCGACCCCGACGAACCTCGACGAGTCGCAGAAGCGGCGGTGGAACTGGGGCTCAAACATGTCGTGGTCACCTCGGTCAATCGCGACGACCTTCCCGATCAGGGCAGCGGCCACTTCGTACGCTGCATCGAACAGTTGCGAGATAGCA
>CAVOEM010000194.1:0-5492 GCA_963694575.1 Planctomycetes bacterium UBA1146
CACCTTGCCATCGATGATCAGTACCACACCATTCTTGATCGGTTCCATCCATTGGCCATCCGCTTGACGGGCCATGGTGTGAATCGTCTCTCCTCGGATGGCGATGGTCTGCTGTCCTGCCAGATCAGCGGTGAATCCGGCCAGGGCCAGACCGAGGATCAGTAGCACTTGAAATTTCATCACTGTCCCCCCCTTTCCCCACAGCACTGGTAGGTCTGATCTTCACCGGCTCCCCGACCACCGACGGCGAAGAGTCGATGTTCTGGATTGGAGAGATCGAAAACTCTGGTCCCTTCGACGTAAGTTTCCAGCACCTTGGTATACACGCTGAAGGGATCTCCACTGATGATGGCGAAATCAGCATCCTTCCCCGGATCGAGAGATCCGGTGCGGTCCTCGAGTCCCAGCATCTCGGCACCGGAGAGTGTCAATGCACGCAGTGCGCCTTCTCGGGTCATGCCCGCACGAACGCCCAGCGCCGCAGATCGAAGGAACAGACGACTATCGGTGATCCAGTCGTCGGTATGAAAACTGACATTGACCCCCGCTTGTTCGAGGATCATCCCGTTTTCCATCTGGATATCTCTGGCCTCGAGTTTTCCACCCGGAGAATCGATCACGATGATGGAGCAGGGCGCCTTGGCCTCGGCGATTTCCTTGGCCACCTTCCATGCATCACTGACATGGTGCAGGACCACCTGGAACCCGAATTCATCTCTGAGCCTCAGGACCGTGAGAATGTCATCGTGTCGATGGGTGTGATGATGGACGATCCGTTTGCCCTCGAGGGCTTCGACCAGTGCTTCCAGTTTCAGATCACGCTCGGGCATCTTCTCTGGATCTCCTGCGGCCTTCTCGATCTTGGCACGATATTCTTGTGCCTTGATATACGCCCCTCGCACCAGCGCAGCCGATTTCGCCCGGGTTCCAGGGAACGGTGCCGCTCTTTGGGAGTTGGTTCCATTGGCCATCTTCAGGCCACCCATCGGCCAGCCAGATGCGTCGCGAATGAGCAGGTCATCGACCTTTCCACCGCGCCTCAACTTGAGGTAAGTGGTACGACCACTGATGAGATGGCCAGAGCCCGGCATCTGATTGACCAGGGTCAAGCCGCCCGCTCTTGCACGCTCGACCGAAGCGGAGCGAACATTGACCGAATCGAGGGTCCAGCACTCCGGCTGGATCGGATCCGATCCATCGCCACCCCCGCCCATGCCGATGTGACTGTGAGTACAGATCAAACCCGGAATGATGGTCTTGCCGCTGCTATCGACCTTCGTCGCGCCGGAAGGGATCACCACATCTGAACGTGCGCCAATCGATTCGATCTTTCCATCCCTCACGACCATCACGCCATCTTCGATCACGGGACCGGAGACGGGATAGATCGTGGCTCCGATGAATGCTGTTGAATCCGCGTGGAGATTCGAACTGAGAGCCAGCAAGATCAACAACAGCGGAGCGACGAGCAGTAAGAGTGATCTCTGAGGCGATGGAATATGCAAGATATGGCCTTTCCTGTACCCAGGGGAGGGAGTTCTTTAACTCACCAGACAGACGATATCCCAGCAGGGTGAGGGTGGAAAGTGACACCAACAGAGCAATTGCAGTCGATGACCTGGAACGTTCCTGCTGTTATCCTGACGACACTCTCTCCGGATGTGTTCTGGACCAATTTGGTGAGGAGAATTCTCGATGCTCGCTTCTGTTCGATCATGGATCCCTGTGCTCACTTGTGTCTGGTTGATCCTCTCCGTCGGCTGTGCGGGCCTGGGGGAGTTCGGCGATGATCGCTCTCCAAGGATCTCCATCGCGCACCTCGGCGCCATCGATGGAGATGCTGATGGGTTCGCCGCTCTTCGATCCGCATTTCAGCTCAGAAATCCGGGCCATGACGTCCTCTACAGGAGCGATACCCGGGCCCTCCTTCCCTGTTCCATCACTCGAGCGGCCTTCGTCGCCCAGGGAAAAGCGCGAGCAGAAATCTCGGGTGGTGCGGCACACCGAAGCAGCAATCTAGCGACCGGAGACATCGTTGTTCTTCGCCCGGGGGAGGGGTTACTCGCCGATGCCCCCATCTCATTTGTGATCTTTGAAGTTCCCCAAACTCCCCCCACCGACATCCCCAGGTTCATCCGTCCCGACTGGGATCCAGCCATCACCGATACGCCAGGCGGGTGCGCCGAAGAAGAAGGTGCCTATCGCAGGATCTTGCTGACGTGGAAACCGGAAGTCGGCCCCTATATCTGGCATGGTCTCAATGCACACAGGGTTCGTATCACCGATTCCTTCACTCACTATCACCCTATCGACGGTGGATTTGATGAGTTTTACCTGGTCCAGATGGTCCAACCTGGCGGAGCGATCCTCACCAGCGCGCACACCGCTGCCATCGAATCCAGAGATGTCGATCGCGCTCTATCCGCAGAATTATTTCGCAAGGATGAGCTGTCAGTCGGTGACCTCGTTTACCTGCCAAGAGGGCTGATCCATCGAGGGATTGGCGGAGTTCTCGCCCAGATCATCACGGTCCCTGGATTCCTGCCAGGAGCCGAGATCGGCGTCGACCATCACCTGCGGGCCATCAGTGAAGAACTGGGCCTCACCGGCGACGAGTTGATCCCCTATCATCAACAAGCTTCCAGCAATCCACTGGTAAAGTAGATCGCACAGTTGCTCCATTGAGCACTTCGATATTGCAGTGACAGACGGTATCATCTAGATCGGCGAGAAGGCTCTTCGCCTGTAAGGAAAATGATGTCTTGTTCCCCTGATTCGCCAAGGCGATCACGAATACTGCCGTGTGTGTTGTGGATCGTGGGAACGATCACACCTGGCCTCCATGCCGACCTCGATTACCCCGACTTTCTCGACATGACCGGACTCACCATGGTCGGAAGCACCACTCAATTTGGTGATCGAGTTCGTCTCACGCCGGCAAGCACGGGCCTGGTAGGAGCGGTCTATACCACCGATCAGATTGTCGTTGGAGATGGCTTCGACACCACATTCACCTACGAGATCAATCCTGCCACGGGAGGCGCAGATGGGATGGTGTTCATCCTGCAAAATGAATCGCCGACATCTCTCTATTCCAATGGCGGACCGCTGGGATATGACAGCATGATCAATTGCGTGGTGGTCGAGATCGACACCTACGTCAATGGCAACTTCAATGATCCCCCCGGACCACACCTGGCGATTCATGGCCGTGAAGGCGCTCCCAACTCTGCCGACGAACTGGCCGCAGGTTTGGCGGTCGATTCCACCTCGCCGAATGTCGGTGGCCTGAGAACGATGCGGGTCAGTTATGCAGGAGGTTGGCTCGAGGTCTTCCTCGATGATCTGACGATTCCAAGGATGTCGGTGCCCATCAATCTGGTGGCTCACCTCGGATCAGATTCGGCCTGGATCGGATTCATCGGCTCCACTGGAGGTATCACCGAAACTCATGATGTCCTGAACTGGTATCTCACCACCGATGGCGGCACTCAATTCATCCGAGGTGACATCAACGACGATACTTCGGTCAATCTGCCCGACGCGATCTTCGCTCTCAGTGCGCTGTTTGTGCCGGGTTCAAGCCCCGCCACCTGCCTCGATGCCGCAGACATGAATGACGATGGCAACTTCAACCTGCCCGATGCTGTTTTTCTTCTCAGCGCCCTGTTCGTCCCCGGTTCGACACCGGTACCCGATCCTGTCGGTAGTTGCGATGTCGATCCCTCCGATGATGGCATCGACTGCGAACTCAACACCTGCCCCTGAATTCCTTCATGCATCTACAGCGCCAGCTACCAGGTTGGCACCGTGTAGATCAATTCGATCCCACTCCACTCGAGACCTCGATCCTCATCGCTTCCATCACACCGTCCAGGTCGATCGGAGTGACTCCTCGTTTGGGCCGCCCTGCGATGGTGCCATCGGGCAGGTCGCGGAATTTCCAGCCGATTCCCTGGATACCAGAGATGATGGCATCGCGATCTCCACGCATCACCAGCCACCCCTCTTCCGGAGCAATCCTCTCCACGCCCCAGGTGCCAAGCCGGATGCGCAGTCTTTGCTGGCCGATCAACCGGGCAGTTTCCGGAGGAAGCGGGCCGTTGAAGTGGACCATCTTATCGGCGATTTGATCCAGTTCGGTCTGTCGCAGTGCGGTGGCGATGGAGCGATAGGTTCGAAGCCGTTGGCGTGTATCCGAGATGTACTCCTCTGGAATACGGCACAGTCCCTTGAGAGCAATTCCCACCTCGGGAGGTTCTTGCCAGGGAGTACCACGCATATCCGCCACTGCCCGCTCGAGCAATCGACAGAAGAGGTCATAGCCGATGGTGCCGATGTGACCCGACTGTTCCTTGCCGAGAATATTGCCCGCACCGCGAATCTCCAGATCTCTCATGGCGATCAGGAAACCAGCGCCTAGTTGAGAGTACTCCTCGATCGCCTGCATCCTTTGCCTGGCTTCGCTTCTCAGCGGCTGGTCCTCGGGAACCAGTAGATAACAGTACGCCTTGTGATGACTGCGACCAACACGACCTCGTAACTGGTGCAACTGAGACAGGCCAAATCGATCCGCGCGTTCGATGATGAGGGTGTTGGCACTGGGGATATCGAGGCCACTCTCGATGATGGTGGTCGAGATCAGGATATTGGCTTTCTTGTCGATGAACTGCAGCATTCGGTCTTCCAGTTCATGCTCATTCATCTGGCCATGGGCCACCACTGCCACTGATTCTGGAAGGAGTCGCTCGACCCTTTTCCGACACTCTTCGATGCTCTGGACCCGGTTGTGGAGCCAGAAGACCTGACCATCTCGATTCAGTTCTCGCAGAACGATCTGGCGAAAACGTGCATCGTCGAAGCCGCACACTTCAGTCTGGATCGGAGCCCTTCCCTCGGGTGCCTCATGAAGACTGGAGATGTCCTTCACCCCGACCATCGACATGTGTAGGGTTCTGGGAATTGGAGTGGCGGTCATCGTCAGGATGTCGACCAGTCGTCGCAGTTGCTTCAGTTTCTCCTTGTGGGCGACACCAAAGCGTTGCTCCTCGTCGATGATGATCAATCCAAGATCCTTGAAGTTGACATCTCCCGACAGCAATCGGTGAGTTCCTATGAGGATATTGACGGCTCCACTCGCCGAATCTTCGAGGATCTGGGTCGTGTCCTTGCGTGAGACCAATCGACTGATGGCTTCGATTCGCGTCGGCCACTCCGCCATCCTCTCGCGAAAGGTCACCAGGTGCTGCTGGGCCAGCACCGTGGTCGGCACCAGCACTGCCACTTGCTTTCCCGCACGGATCGCCTTGAAGGCGGCACGCATCGCCACTTCAGTCTTGCCATACCCCACATCACCACAGACCAGGCGGTCCATCGGCTTGGGCTTCTCCATATCATTCTTGATCGCCACTACTGTCTCGAGCTGATCACTCGTCTCCTCGAAGGGAAATGAATCCTCGAAGGCCATCTGAGCGGTATCGTCTGCCGAGAAC
>CAVOEM010000195.1:0-5478 GCA_963694575.1 Planctomycetes bacterium UBA1146
CGGGTACGGCATCGCTACGATGCCGGGCTATCGTTCGCAGATTGCTCCGGCGGATCGCTGGGCGATCGTCGCTCACGTCAAGGCGCTGCAGTTGAGTCAGTCGGTGGATATCGCCGAGATTCCAGCAGCGGATCGGGAGCGGCTGCTGCGTGAGAAAGCGCTCGACGGTGACAAGGAAACCGGCGAAAAATCTCAAGATGAACCGGGCTCTGATGCCCGGCAGGGGAGGTAGCCCGATGGGACACGGTGCCATCCTTGACCTCAGCACTGAGAATCGCACCCTCGGATCGCTCTCCGGCAAGATGATTGCCCTGGGAGCGATTCTGGCGGTGCTCGGACTGATCGGCACGCTGGCGCTGGGGAATCTCGAGGGCGCGTTTGGAGACCACGAAGTCGAGTCGTCTGGCGTCGCTCATGACGCGGTTCCAGGAGATGGACATTCGGCGGCCGACGCCGGGGGCCACGGTCCGATTCATGGATTTGTGACGGAGTGGAGTATCTGGCACCCGTACCTGGTCAGCGCCTGCTTCTTTCTCACGATGACCCTCGGTGGTTTGTTCTTCGTACTGGTTCACCATATCACCAATGCCGGTTGGAGTGCGGTGGTCAGAAGGTTGGCGGAGGGAGTCTCGCGCAATGTCGTGCTGATGGCTCTGATCTTCATCCCGCTGGTGTTTCCGGACTCGATGGAAGCCCTCTACAAGTGGGTGCATCCCGATCCCGGTGATGAAGTCATCGCAGTGAAATCTTCCTATCTCAATTACAACTGGTTCCTGATCCGCCTGGCGACTTACTTCGTGATCTGGATCACCTTCGCATGGAGTTACCACCGTTCCTCCGTGGCCCAGGATCGTGATGGGGATGTGCAGCGATCCGCTCGCATGAGTCGCATGAGCCCGGTGGGAGTGGCACTCTTCGCCATGAGTGTCACCTTTGCTGGATACGACCTGCTGATGAGCCTCGATGCACACTGGTTCAGTACCATCTTCGGCGTTTACATTTTCGCCGGTTGTGTGCTTTCATTCCACGCTCTGCTGGCATTGATCGTCGTATTCCTCCAGGCCAACGGACGTTTGACCCGGGCGATCTCCGATGATCACATGCAAGATATCGGCAAGATGATGTTCGCCTTCACCGTGTTCTGGGCATACATCGCGTTCAGCCAGTACATGCTTTACTGGTACGCCAATATTCCCGAGGAGACGATCTGGTTCGTGCGTCGTCAAAGCACCTGGATGTGGGGCTTTTGGGGCTTGCTGATGGTGGTGGGGCACTTCTTCGTGCCGTTCCTCTTCCTCCTCTCGAAGCACATCAAGAGAAAGCGTGCGACCATTGCACTGGGTGCTCTGTGGGTCCTCGCCATGCACTGGGCTGACATGTACTACCTGGTGATGCCGCAGATCTCTAACGGAGCCGAATTCCCGTTCACCATGATCGACATCACGATCCTGGTGGGGATGGCTGGAATCTTCATCATCGGTCTGGCGCTGTCACTCAGAGGACATTCGCTGATCGCCGAGAAGGATCCCAGGATGCCAGAAGCACTGGCATTCGAGAATTCCTAGAAAGGAGCCCGAGATGAGTCAGTCCGATGCGATCGATAACGATGATCTTCCCGGCTCTGGTGACGATCCGAGTGCCGTTCCGACCTGGTACGGCGGGATGGTCTTCACCATCCTGGTCCTCTTCTCGGTATATTTCCTGGTTTTCCTCGCTGACAGTGAGCAGATCAGTAGGTTTGACCATTCGATTCGGTCGGAGAGCCGTTGGCTCAATGAAGTCAAGAGTCGTCAGGAACAACAGCTCGAAACATACAGTTGGACCGATGCCGAGAATAACCGGGTGTCGATTCCCCTCGAACAAGGCCGCGAAAAGGTGCTGAAGCGTTTCGGCCATTCGGGACAGGAGTAACGGATTCGAATGAAGATTCAGAAGGACCCGCTACCACTCCTTGCCCGCCACTTCTTCCCACAAGGGTCGAGGCTGACGGCATGTGTGAGTCGATCGGTTCTGAAGATCCTGCTCTTGTTGATCCTGATCCAGTCGATCCCGCTGGCCGTGATCGGTCAGACCCCTTCAGTGACTCCCGGAGAGATTTACAATCAGGATCTCGATCCAGTGCTCAAGAGCATCGATGGATTGACGATTCATGATCGACTCGGTCAACAGTTGCCTCTGGAGACGGTGGTTCGCAACGAATCGGGAGAACAGGCTTCTCTTGGAACAGTGCTCGACTCCGGCCTGCCGATGATCGTCAATCCGGTCTACTTCTCTTGCCCGATGTTGTGCAACCTGGTGGTGGAGGGGCTGATCGAATCAGTCTCGCAGTGCGGCCTCAAGATCGGAGTCGATTTTGAAGTGGTCACGATCAGTATCGATCCGAGGGATTCGGCGAAGGACGCAAGGAACCGCCAGAAACTCTTGGTCACAGCTCTCGAGGAATCGGCCACTCTTTCCGGCGCCGATGTTTCCGGTGCCGAAGAGGGCTGGCACTTCCTGACAGGCCAGCAGGCATCGTTGACAGCGATCACCGACGCGCTCGGCTTCGAGTACCGCTGGAATGAATACAACTTGGAATACGCCCACGGGGCAGGGATCTTCGTCGTCAGTCTAGATGGTGTCCTGACCCAGACCCTCAAGGGGATCGAGTTTCAACCACAGACCGTTCGCCTCGCTCTGGTCGAGGCATCTGACGGCATGGTCGGAACCTGGCTCGATGAGATTGTCCTCACTTGTTTTGTTTACGATCCAACGAAGGCCCAGTACGGTCCTGCAGCTCTCAAGGTGATGCGCCTCGGGGGGCTGGTGACTGTCCTGGGAATCTGTAGTTACCTGCTCTACTCCTGGAAAAGGGGCGGGCGGGACGGAGATCCTGTGATCTCGGCAGATCAGCAGAGAGAGCAGCCCCAGTCATGATCCAAGTACCCATCATCCTGGCAGATAGCGAACCCAGTTTCTGGCTTCCAGCGCCGGTGTCCAACTTTGCCGGTCCCATCGACGGGGATTTCTACTTCGTCTACTGGGTGTCGATCTTCTTCCTGGTACTGATCACCCTGTTACTGGGGATCTTCATGTGGAAGTTCCGGACTCCTCCCGGCGCGCGTGCTCAGAGTCACAAGGATCACCACATCGTTCTCGAGGTGACCTGGACCGGGATTCCCATCATCTTGTCGGTGATGATGTTCTGGTATGGCTATCGCGGGTATGTCGATATGACAGTTCCACCCAATGAATCGATCTCCATCGTGGCCGAGGCCCAGAAGTGGGCCTGGAACTTTTCATACGCTTCCAACGGCGCAACGATCCCTGGAATGTCGGAAGATTTCAACGACGTTCGTGCCCGGGTTCGATCGGGAGAATTCAACGCAGAACAGGCCGAGGCCGCCGAGGCGAAGATCCTCGAAAAGGCCGGGCTGCATGTTCCGATGGGAGTGCCCATCGATGTCACGGTGATGGCGGCGGATGTCCTGCATGCGCTGTTCATCCCCGCTTTCAGGGTCAAGAAGGACTGCGTTCCTGGTCGGACTGGAAAACTCTGGTTCATCGCCAATGAACCGGGGATCTATGATCTCTACTGTGCTGAATATTGCGGTCAGGGACACTCGTGGATGCACTCCAAGGTAGTGGTTCACGAGACGGTCGAGGAGTACGAGAAGTGGCTCGAAATCGCCGGATCCTACGATGAGACCTTACCCTTCGAAGAAAACGGCAAGATCGTGTGGAAGCGACGGGGGTGTATCTCCTGCCACAGCATCGATGGTAGCCAGAAGGTCGGGCCCTCCTGGGCCGGCATGTTTGGATCCACGAGGAAGTTTGCAGCCACAGGGACTCCAGGGGAGGCGGTGGCCGATGAGGCTTACATCCATGAGTCGATTCGATTCCCGATGAAGAAAATTGCAGAGGGATATCCTCCGCAGATGCCTGTGGTGAAACTCACGGACAAGGAACTACTATGGGTTACCGAGTACATCAAGTCACTGGGACAGAACTCCGGAGGGACCGTGAGTCCCCGGAAGGAAAACTGATATGAGTCAGCCTGATATCGATGCCCATCACGATTCCGATGAGGTGAAAACTGATGCGGTAGCGACTACCGCCGCCGAGTCCGGCCCCAGTTATTTGACAGTGACCAAGACCTTTTCGTCCTGGGCGTTCACGCTGGACCATAAACGAATCGGCTTGATGTATCTCATCGGAGTGCTGTTCATGTTCTTGCTGGGCGGGGTCTTTGCCCTGCTGGTCAGAACAGAGCTGTTCTCTCCGCTGGCGATGATCACCCCGTTGTTTGTCGATACTGCTGAGGCTCAGGCCGATCTCTACAACAAGTGGTTCACCACACATGGCGCGATCATGGTATTCCTGGTGATCATTCCAGGTGTGCCGGCCGCTCTCGGTAACTTCATCTTACCGTTGCTCCTGGGAGCCAAGGATGTCGCTTTCCCGCGATTGAATCTGGGCTCCTTTTACCTTTGGGTCATCGGAGCGATTTTCTTCGTCTACGTGCTCTTCTCCGGAGGACTCGATACGGGGTGGACTTTCTACACCCCTTACAGTGCGGAATCCGGTACCGCCGTGATCCCTGCACTGATCGGTGTCTTCATCCTTGGATTCTCGAGCATCTTCACCGGGCTTAACTTCATCGTGACGATTCACAAGATGCGACCGAAGGGGATGACCTGGTTCAAGATGCCCCTGTTCCTGTGGGCGACCTACTCCACTGCAGTGATCCAGGTACTGGCGACTCCGGTGCTGGGAATCACGCTGCTCTTGTTGATCCTCGAGAGAACCCTGGGAATCGGCATCTTCGATCCTCGTAATGGTGGGGATCCGGTGCTGTTTCAGCACTTCTTCTGGTTCTACAGTCACCCCGCGGTGTACATCATGATCGTTCCACCGATGGGAGTGGTCAGTGAACTGATCGCCACTCATAGTCACAAACGCATCTTCGGATACACCTATATCGCCTTCTCATCCGTGGCCATCGCGATCTTCTCCTTCCTCGTCTGGGGACACCACATGTTCACCAGTGGGCAGTCGACCACGATGAACATCATCTTCAGCGGGATCACCTTCTCGGTGGGAATCCCCTCGGCGATCAAGATCTTCAACTGGCTCGCCACGATGTACAAGGGTGCGATTGTTCTCAACACAGCGATGCTGTACGGGATCTCTTTCATCTTCCTGTTCACTATCGGGGGATTGACTGGACTGTTCCTCGGCGTGCTCAGCATCGATATGCACCTTCATGATACGTACTTCGTGGTGGCGCACTTCCACTATGTCATGATGGGGAGCGGTCTGGTGGGCTTCATTGGAGGCCTCCATCACTGGTGGCCAAAGATCACCGGCAAGATGTACGACGAGTTTCTCGGGAGGATCGGCTGTATTCTGGTCTTCATCGGATTCAATCTGACCTTCATTCCCCAGTTCGTGATGGGGTCTCTCGGGATGCCAAGGCGTTACTACACCTACGCCGAT
>CAVOEM010000196.1:0-5451 GCA_963694575.1 Planctomycetes bacterium UBA1146
GCCAATGATTGTGACGGCGATGGAATTTTAGATAGTTGCGAACTGGCAGCAGGGAGCGACCAGGACTGCGATCTCGATGGAGTTCCCGATTCCTGCGCATTGGCTCAGGGATTGGTTTCAGACTGTGATGGGGATGGCGTTCTGGACAGTTGTGAACTCGCATCGGGAGTCGCACTCGACTGTGATGCGGATGGGCTGCCCGATTCCTGTGCTCTGGCACAGGGGATCGTCATGGATTGTGACGCCGACGGTTTTATCGACTCCTGCGAAATCGCTGCGGGTACCGAATCGGACTGCAATCTGAATGGTGTCCCTGATCTCTGTGATCTGAGCCAGGGGACTGCTGTCGATTGCGACGGGAGTGGAATACTGGACTCTTGCGAGGTCGCTTCAGGTTCGGTAGCGGACTGCAATGTGAATGGAATTCCGGATGCCTGTGATGTGAGCCAGGGAACCGCTTTCGATTGCGATGGCAGCGGGGTTCTGGATTCTTGCGAACTGGCATCAGGAGCGCTGTCGGATTGCGATCAGGATGGGTTGGTCGATATCTGTGAGATCGCAGATGGACTTCATGAGGATTGTGATTTTGATTCGGTCCCCGATGATTGCGCCATTGCCATGGCTCTGGTGGAAGATTGCGATTTAAATGGGGTGCCCGATTCCTGTGAGATTGCTGCTGGAGGAGATCAGAATCAGAACGGTGTACTGGATGTCTGCGAAGATGTTCAGTTCCGAAGAGGCGATTGTAACGGGAGTGGATTGTTCAATATTGCGGATGCCATCATCACTCTGAACTACTTGTTTGGCCTGCCTGCAGAGGTGACTTGCCAGGACGCTTGCGATAGCAACGATGACTCCAACATCGATATTGCAGATGCTGTCTTTGTTCTCGGGGCGCTGTTCGGGGGTGGTCCTCTACCTGCTCAACCATTCCCGGATTGCGGAGAAGATCCGACCCTCGACACGACGGAGTGCACCTTCTACGAAGCTTCCTGCCCCTAGATCCAGGACGACTGCGGATGACCGTTTCGTGGTGGTTCCTTCAGCGGTTCTGCGAACCGCTGTTGCCCTTGTGACGAGAGCTGGAACTGGATCGTTGCTGCGATCCCGAGCCTGATCGAGGGGACCTGCGACTCTTGGCTTCTCCGGAGGGGGAAGCGGATCGGCCAGCACCACTTCTGCGCTGCTGTTGACTGCGATTACCGCTGCTCTGCGAGGAGTCTCCGGCTGAATGTTGACGAGCTGAACCGGAGTCGCCTGAAGAGCGCCTTCTTTTTGATTTCCGACCCTGCCCTGGTCCGGTGGGTCCCCTCGAGGAAGATCTTGAGGAGGATCTGGATGAGGGCCGCGACCGGGTGCGGCTTCCGGACGAGTTCTTTCGCCCCGTGCGACTCGGAAGGAGAGCCTCCTCGAATCCAGGCATAGTCTTGATCTCGATCGATGCACCGATGGATTTTTCGATGGCCCTGATCATCTCCCCATCGTCTTCAGTGATGAAGGTGAACGCTTTCCCTTCACGCTCCGATCGCCCGGTTCTTCCAATCCTGTGAGTGTAAGCCTCCGGGGTGTTTGGAATATCCAGGTTGATGACATGAGAAATTTGATCGACATCGATGCCTCGAGCGGCGATGTCGGTAGCCACCAGGATATCGAAGTTTTTCTGTCGAAATCCCTTCATCGCTCGATCGCGCTGGTTCTGCGACATGTTGCCCTGTAGGGCCACTGCTCGATGCCCATCCATTTCCAACTTGTCTGCCAACTGACGAGCCCTGCGCTTGGTACGAGTGAACACGATGGCGGATTTGAAATCGTCTTGTTGCAAGAGTTGCTTCAGCATCTCGGTCTTGCGCTTCTCCACGACCGGGTAAAGAGCATGCTCGATGGTGCTGGCAGGTACCGAGTGATCGATTTCGACGACGAAGGGATCAACCAGCATTTGCTCGGCAAGTCTTCGTATTTCGCGCGGCATCGTTGCAGCAAACAGCAGGTTTTGTCGCTGTTGCTGGAGGTGCCCCAGGATGCGTTTGATGTCGGGAAGGAATCCCATGTCAAACATATGATCCGCTTCATCCAGGATGAGGGTGTCGACTCGGGAAAGATCTACATATCCCTGGCCGAGCAGATCGAGCAACCGTCCGGGGCAGGCACAGATGACATCGGGTCGCCGCTCGAGTTTCTTGATCTGGGGCTTCTCCGAGACACCGCCGTAGATGGTCATGGTGCGAAGTTGGGTTCCTCGCGACAGCTTTCGGAACTCCTCCTCGATCTGGGTGACCAGCTCTCGAGTCGGACCGACCACCAGCACCCGCGGCCCCGGTTTTTTTCTGCGCAGCAGGTGCTCGATGCAGGGGATCGCAAATGCAGCGGTTTTTCCGGTCCCGGTCTGGGCGAGGCCGAGCACATCTCGTCCCTCGAGCGCGGGGCCAATGGCAGTGGCCTGGATCGGTCGGGGAGAGCTGTACTGGGCCATTTCGATCGCCTTGTTGAGGGGCGCGATCAATTCGAACTGGCTGAAACTGGTGACGGGTGTGGAATCTTCTTGAGACATGGGAGATCTCCTCTGGGACTGACTCCCTGAGGAGCCGACAGTCGGGGATCACCCTCACAACAGTGGAAGGTAACGAATTGTGGTTCAGCGAAATTCTTGCCGTTCTGTGGGCAAGCATCCTGTTGATCGCCGTGGGGGGAAACCCCTGCGCACTGAGATCAGTATAGCGGCTCCAGCGGAAATTGTCGGTGAACCTCGAATTTCTTTGTTCTTTTCTGCCAGGAGAATTTTCGCCTAGAATCGCAGAGAAGGGATCTCGAATGACAGAATCATACATTCCTCGAGCCAGTTACGACTTTCCCGACCAACCGATGGACTGCGGTCAGGCCCATCCTGATCCGCTTGAGCAGTTTCGAATCTGGTTCGAGAAGGAATCGATCGAGGCGGATGGTGACGGAAATCGAATGGCTCTGGCCACCGCAGACCGATCGGGAAGCCCTTCGCTTCGAATGGTCTTGCTCAAGCAATACACTTCGAACGGATTCCTCTTCTTCACAGATTATCGATCGCGCAAGGGAATTGAACTCGATCAGAACCCCCGTGCTGCGCTGCTCTTCTACTGGGAGAGGAGGCAGCGCCAGGTGCGTGTCGAGGGACGAGTCGAAAGGATCTCGAGAAAGGTGTCGGTCGATTACTTCTCGCGGCGCCCGCGGGGTTCTCAGGCGGGGGCAGCCACTTCTCACCAGAGCGCACCCTTAGCGGATCGCCCTCGGTTCGAGAAGCAAGTGGCGGCCATCGAGGAAGCGGGCGACCCGATCTCTTGTCCCGAGCACTGGGGAGGATACCGGCTGGTGGCAGATCGATATGAGTTCTGGCAAGGGCAGCCGGGTCGGAGCCACCGGAGGATTCTCTACCAACCAGAAGGGAGCGACTGGCACCGTTCAGAACTGCAGCCTTGACCATCCTGCGACCCCGACAGGAAAGGTGCTGAGATTGAAGTTGGCGGGTCACTTTGCACTTCTGCAAAGTCTGTGGCAATCTAGCATCTCCGGGGCGCCCGTAGCTCAACCGGATAGAGCATCGGATTTCTAATCCGAAGGTTCCAGGTTCGAGTCCTGGCGGGCGTACCATATAATGAATCCAACTCGATGATTGGATTCCGATGATGTTCTCTGCACTGCTCCCCTCCTTCTTCTTGCTGTCTCTGAGCGCTCCGTCTCTCCTCATTGGCGCCGATGCGGAACTCGTCTTCGCCCCTCCGGTGCGGCTGGAAGCCAACGGAGTACCCATCGATGTGACGATCGGCCATGCCGCGCCCTACATCATCGATTTCGACGGAGATGGAGTGCGTGATCTGCTGGTCGGGGAGTTCGGTGATGTCGACTTTCCGGTCGAGCGGCTGCCGAAGCGGTTGCAGGAAGCGGCAAAAAAATCGAGTTACTCGCAGGGGAAGTTGCGCATCTATCGCAACCACGGAACCGATGCCAAGCCGCTGTTCAAGGATTATGAGTACCTTCGTGCCGGGCGAGAAGACGCCTCGATGCCGACCACCTGATGCATCTGCTTCTGTCCACAGTTTGTGGACTACGACGCCGACGGTGATCTGGACATTCTTTCCGGCTCCTACACCGGTGAACTGTACCTGTTCGAGCGCAATGACAGGGGTGGTTTCAAGCAGGGACGCTATCTCCTCGACGCCAAGGGGGAAGACCTGAAAGCGAAGGCCTCCTCGGTGACGGTCGAGGCGATCGATGTGGATGCGGATGATGATCTCGATCTGGTGCTGGGAACTCGCACCGGTGCGGTGGAGGTGTTCGAGAATGTCGGCACCCGATCCAGCCCCGCCTACGAGGGGAAGTCTCAACCACTTCTGACCGCCGACGGCAACAAGGTCAAGGGCAGCAACGCCCACCACGCCGACTGGGACGGCGATGGCGTGCTCGATCTGGTGCTCGGGAGCGAGTATGGAGGCGTGAACTGGTATCGCAACGAAGGCAGCAACAACGCTCCGAGGTACGCCGCCAGCGAGCCTCTGATCGAAAAGGGTGAGTTCCAGCAGCGCCAGGAGGTGGACGGCCCCGACGGTGCGGGCTCACGCACCAAGGTATTTGTCACCGACTGGAACCTCGATGGTCGGCCCGATCTGCTGGTCGGCGATGTACAGTGGCTCTACTACACCTTACCACCGCTGACCGCCGAGCAGGAAGCCGAGAAACTGGCGCTGACACCAGCCTATGAGGCGGCGGATGCGGTCCTCGACGAGGCTTACGAGGTTCGAAACAGTTTCGTCGGCAAGCCCGGTGGCATTCCGGATGATGCGAAAGCCCGTATCGATGAAGCGACCAAGGTGTGGAGGCCACTGGCCAAGAAGATGGCCCAGTTCGACCTCACCAAGAGCAATACCCACGGCTGGGTGTGGCTCTACCTGCAACAACCGATGGTCGAGGGGCAGTAGTCGCTAAACTGCCATCACCGCGGGATCTGATCCCTCGCTGGTCGGGGATCTACCGCATCTGCCGCATCTTCCCAGTGGCTCTCATCTGGCAGGTGTCAGCCTGGCTGCGGCCCACCTGACCGGTCATCGGGTTTCCCTTTGCCGTCCGAGATGGGCCAACAAAACCAACCCCCCCCGGATGAGATCGGTGGCCCACCAGTTGATGATGGATGGCCGCTCGACGCTGCGTCATCATGCCATGAACTTTTGGATCAGGGAGTCCGTCCGATGAAATCAATCTTCAACAGCATCTGGGTCACGACCGGCATCATCCTTCTGCTGGGAGTCCAACTCTCCGTCGTATCTTTGATCCACGGCATCCCCGTTCCAGACGAAGTGCCACCGGCGAAGCCGCTGTTCGTCGATGGCCAGGCCCAGGTGGTCGAAGAATTCAAGGATCCTGAGCAGTGGATCCAGCACGATCTGTGGGTCGAAACGACCTTCGATACCGATGGCGATGGAAAACTGG
>CAVOEM010000197.1:0-5425 GCA_963694575.1 Planctomycetes bacterium UBA1146
TTTACTTCCACTGGATGAAACGCACAGACCCTCTCGAACTGGTCGCCTGGCGAGTTCTCGGAGGCTTGCCGGTGATGCTGGTGATCGTTCAGATCCGCGGTGAGTTCCCGATCCTTCTCAAAATTCTCCGCGATCGTCGTTCCGTCATCGCCCTGCTCATCTCGGGACTCCTCATCCTGTTGAACTGGCTCACCTTCATCTTCTCTGTCTTGAATGAACGCATCACCGAAGCCAGTCTGGGTTATTACATCAATCCCCTCGTCTCGGTGGCTCTCGGCGCCATCTTTCTCGGTGAAAGACTACGACCATTGCAGTGGCTTGCCGTCGGCCTCGCTGGAGTAGCGGTCATGCTGCTGGCCCTCACCACCGGATCATTACCGTGGATCAGCCTGGTTCTGGCCTTCTCCTTCGGCGGCTACGGGCTGGTACGCAAACAGGTCAAGGCTGAATCAGAGGTAGGACTCTGCATCGAGATGCTTCTGCTACTGGTTCCGATGCTCGCTCTTCAGGTGTGGCTCACTGAATCGGGTCGAACCATCTTCCTCACCGATGCTCCCCTGACATGGGGGTTACTGATCGGCGGGGTGGTAACGGTAGTTCCGCTGGTTCTCTTCTCCCGATCCGCCAGAAAATTACGTCTCGCCACCGTCGGCTTGCTGCAATACATCGCTCCATCGGCACAGTTGTGCGTGGCAGTCTGGCTGGTCGGAGAAGTGATCGGAGATCGCTGGCCTGCATTGACCCTGATCGGGCTTGCGGTACTTCTCTACAGTTTCGATTCGATCCGAGCCCACCGAAACCGACCCTGATTCGCTTCGAACCATTCCAATTCTTCGGAATATACCTACTTGCCCTGTTGTCGAGGTACGGCATCATGCAGGTCCATGTTGACCCGCAACATGAAACGAGCCACTCACATTCCTGAAATCGTCTGCCTGCAGAAGCAGTGCCCTCAGCATTACCCAAATTGCAACTCGAGGAGGCCACATGAATAAGGGATCTTCCATCCAAAAGAGCCCCAGCACCCGTTCATCCGCTTTCGCAGATTCCGTTCGATCCCATGTCGGAAAGACCGTCGTCGGACTCGATCTGGTGGTGGAGCGCACTCTCATCTCACTTCTGACCGGTGGCCACTTGCTGCTGGAAGGGGTACCGGGAACCGCCAAGACTCTGATGGTGCAATCGGTCGCACATGCCATCGAACTCGACTTTGGCCGCGTCCAGTTCACCATCGATCTGCTGCCTTCCGATATCGTCGGTTCCGAGATCCTCGACAAGGACAGCGGCGAGTTCCGCATTCACAAGGGTCCCATCTTCGCCAACCTGCTGCTCGCCGACGAAATCAATCGTGCATCTCCCAAGGTCCAGTCCGCTCTGCTGGAAGCGATGCAGGAACGAAGAGTCACCATCGGTGACAACACCTTTTCTCTGCCGTCACCCTTTCTTGTCATCGCAACTCAAAATCCTGTCGAACAGGCAGGAACCTTTGAACTCCCGGAAGCACAGCTCGATCGCTTTCTGATGCGACATCGACTGACCTACCTCGACCCCGAGGATGAAACGGAAGTGCTACGCAGAGCGCTCAAGTTGAAACTGAAGCGAGGAGCCGATGGCGGTGCCATGCCGATGACCGCCTTCGATGCCATCGAGAAGACCGCCCCCCAATCGGTGGCCGATCTCACCTCTGCGATGGAGCAGGTCCTGGAAGTGCATGTCAGCGAGGTATTTGTTCGTCACTGCGTCGATCTGGTCAACCGGACCCGCGATCACGCCGATATCGAACTGGGCGGATCTCCACGGGCTGGAATTGCTCTGGTTACCGCTTCTCGTGCGCGCGCCTACTTGCATGGCCGTGACTACGTCGTGCCAGAAGACATCTTTGCCCTCGCAGAAGACATCGTGCTGCACCGGATTCGCCTCTCCTACGAGGCGGTCGCACGAGGACGCACCGGTGAACAGGTGCTGGCAGAAATACTCGATCAACTGTCCTGATGGGGGCCGCCGTGGATGTGACTCACCCATCTCTTCCGCCGCCGGAAGCACTCGCACACCACGAGTTCGAGATGGTGGTACGCAGACTCGCCGATGATCTCGCTCACGGTGCCGATGCCAGCGTATTTGTCGGCAGCGGTCTGGAGTATGCGCAATCGCGGCCCTACAGCGCCGGAGATCCGATCCAACAGATGGACTGGAAGGTCTCTGCCCGCACCGGCGAGCCCTACATCAAGGAGTACGACACCCTCAAGCGTGTGCCCGTGCAGATCATTCTCGATACTTCCGGTTCGATGGTCGCCACCTCTACCCCGTTATCGAAATACCAACTAGCGGTGTGGTTGGCGGCAGCTCTCGGAACCGTGGCCCAGCGAAGGATGAGCCCCGTACGGCTTCTCAGTGGCGGGTCGAGATCGATACGATCCACTGCGAGTCTCTCGCGAAGTATCCTGCGCCAATCGATGGATGTACTGCGCCAGACAGATCCCGATGAACAGACTCGACTCGCTGAAGCCCTCGACATGATGCGAGCCACTAGCAAGCAGCGCAGTGTCGTCATCGTCCTCAGCGATCTACACGACCCGGATGCCATCGATGCGATTCTTCGCACGTCACACGCCCACGACACCGCCGTCATCGAATTGCAGGATCCGGCGGAAACGGGTGCCCTCGCTGCCGGTTTCTTGCGCGGAACCGAAGCGGAAACCGGTGCTCAGTTCCTGGCCGGAGACAAGACTCGTTGGGGCATCGATCCAGAAGAAGGTAGAAGAGCAGATCTCTCTCGTGGCGGTATCGATCACCTGCTTCTTCACACCGATCGGAACTTCATTCCAGAAGTGCGTCGCTTCATCTCGGAGCGTGGCCAGGGAGGCCGATCATGAGATGGTTCTCGATGCTGATCCTGATGATCACTCTTGTTCCAGCAAGTGCTCTTTCCGCAGCCCCTCTGCAGACCGAAGCGAAGCAGCCAGCCACTGGAACCGTAGGAATCGAGGGGCAAGTACTGCTCCACTGGAGCGGCAAGCCGCTCGAAGTGGCGCCGATTCCGGAAGACTCACCGGTACTGGTACGCATCGCTTCGATCACCCCTGGAGATGGGGATGAGAAGGTATATGACCTGCGATGGATCGCCATGTTGCCCGGTGAGCACGATCTGTCCCGGCTTCTTCGTCATGGTGAAGGCGCTGCGGCGAACCAGTTGCCCGCGATGAACATCTCGGTCAGTTCGCTTCTGCAGGAGAACCATGAGGGCGGATTGAAACAGATCCCTGGACCGATCTCGCCGATTCTAGATTTTCCCGCATGGGTGCCGTGGGCAGTGGCGGTCTTCTGGCTGATCCTGCCGCTGACGATCCTGATGCTGATTCGCTGGCTCAGGAAAGCGCCTCCCCCTGCTGTTGCGCCGACACCTCCGCCGACCCTCGCCGAGTTGCTGCGACCGCTGGTGATCTCGGCACTCGCAGGAGATCTCGATGATGCACAGAAGGCGACGATGGAACGGGTCCTGCTGGCGCACTGGCGTGTCGATCTGGATCTTGGAAGTTATCGCCACGGCGAGGGAATCCAGAAACTGAGGGCCCACCCCGAGGCAGGCATCTTGCTGGTGACCGTCGAACAATGGCTGCATTCTGGTCGCGACGAGGCGGTCAGTGAAAAACAACTGGAAGATCTGCTGGCACCCTATGCCACGCCGATCCCTGACACCATCGAGGAGGGCTCTTGAGTTTTGCTCATCCCTGGGTGGTGGCGCTGTGGCTGGTGCCGATGTTTCTGCTGCTGTGGGAGGCGTTTCGCAGCGGCCCGAGAGTCGCCATGCCCTTCGATCATCGTTCTCATAACAAGAGACCGTGGTTGCGTCGGTCGCTATGGCTCGCCGCAGCCTTTCCCCCACTGATCCTGGCGGTCACCATCGCGGTGATGGCAGGACCCCAGGTGATGGGAGAACCACAGATTCGCCGCGAGATCACCAACATCGAGATCGCCCTCGATGTCTCCGGTTCGATGGGAGTCGCCATGAGTGATGGCACCCTGCGCAGCGAAACCGCCGTCGAATCGATCCAGCAGTTCTGCAAGATGCGTAAGGGAGATGCCTGCGGCCTGACCATCTTCGGCGGTGAAACGATCCGCTGGACACCACTGACCCTCGACCTCGATGCCATCGCCCTCGCCACGCCATTCATCGATGCGAGAAAGATGCCGCCTCACATGAACTCGACCGCCATCGGCCGGGCACTTCGAGCCTGTATGGGCAGCCTCTCCGAACAGGAAGAAGGAGACCGCCTCATCGTACTGGTCAGCGATGGTTTCTCCTCCGATCTCGGCGGCGGTGCTGCGCGCCAGATCGGTCAGGAACTGGCCAGCCTCAACATCGCCCTTTACGCCATCTTCATCGGCAGCGGCTCCGCACCGGGGCAATTGTACGAGGTGGTCGGCCAGACCCAGGGTGAGGTTTTTGCGGCTCACGACTCCGCGGCATTGCAACGGGTCTTCGATCACATCGATGCGATGAAACCGGCCAAGTTAAAACCGGCAGGCGCTCGCCCCATCGAAGAATTCTCTCTGCTGGCGTGGATCGGCCTATCCCTACTGGGAGTTCACCTGTTCACATCTCTCAAATTGCGGATAACTCCATGGTAGATCCTCAACAATTGATCTACTCGGCTGCAGTCATCGCACTGCTGGCACTGATCCTGGTCGCCATCGGCGAGTGGTTGCATCTGGGTAGGATTCGCCGCATCGAGAAGCTCGCCTTCGGCGAAGCGGGCCCGCAGCCGTGGACGAAGTTGGCGCCGCTTCTTCGCTGTCTGGCGGTGACGATGCTGGCGGGCGGGTTGTGGGTGCTCGCTCATCTGGAGAGCAAACCTCCGGAGATCGATCCCGACAAGGAGCCGTCGCAACACCTGCTGGTGGCGCTCGATGTCTCGCCCAGCATGTACCTCGAGGATGCCAGCGAGAAACGCAACCAGCGCCGAGGTGAGCGCGCATCGGATGTGCTGGAGGCGTTGTTTGCTCGACTCGACATGACCCGCACACGAGTTTCGGTGATCGCCTTCTACACCGAGGCGATGCCGGTGGTGCTGGAATCTTTCGACATCAACGTGGTGCGAAACGTGCTCAATGCGCTGCCGATGGAACACGCCTTTGAACCGGGCCAGACGCAGTTGCAGAAGGGCGTCGAGGAGGCGCTGAAGTACGCCAAACCATGGCCCAAGGAGACAGCGACGCTGGTCGTGGTTTCCGACGGAGATACCGTCGACGGCGTCCTGCCGCGGCAGATTCCCATCTCCATCGCCGATGTGCTGGTGATCGGGGTCGGCGATCCGCACAAGGGCTCACCGGTGGCGGGCCGCACCTCGCGCCAGAACAAGCAGGCGCTGGAACGGCTGGCGGTACGCCTCAAAGGTCGCTACCACGACGGCAACACCAAGCACCT
>CAVOEM010000198.1:0-5423 GCA_963694575.1 Planctomycetes bacterium UBA1146
CCGGATATTCAGGACTAGGGGTGAGACTCCAGTCCGCACCACTGCCCATGTTGAACCACCAGAAGAGATTGGCGACGGTCAGCCCCTGCTGTCGAAGTTGATCGACGAAGGTCGGCGATTCGATCAGATCTCTCGGTTGTAACCAGAAACGGACCTCCCGGGTATCGCGATGGTACCAGCCGTTCCCGACAATCCCATGTGCGTTCGCATCCTTACCGGTCAGAAATGTCGCTTGAGAGGCGCAGGTGACTGCGGGCAAGGGAGGGGTCAAGTATGAAACGGATCCCTGCTCGATGATGGAAGCCAGGGATGAGAAGTGCGGCAAATCTTTGTGCCGCATTCCAACGGTAATGGCGATGACCAATTTCACCGAGGCTGCTCCGCGCCATCGGAGTGGCACTCCGGTTCGGTCAGTTCGGTGTCCCCGTCTTGCGGATGCTGTTGATGGCGTTCGGTATCTTCGGCGACCGGGAACAACTGCTCGACAATTCGACAAAACTCTGCTGCGTTCGCAGCAATTGTCACCTCGGCACGAAAACTCTTGGCACCGCGGACTCCCGTCAGATAACGAGCCGCAAATTTCCTCATCAGGATGGTGCCGAATGGATCTCCGTGCATCTCGACCAGTTGAGCATGATGCCGAAGCAACTGTTCTCGCTGCTCGAGCAGAGTCGGCTGGGGAGGAATCGGATCTCCCCGCAGAGCCGCGGCAATCTCGCGAAACACCCAAGGGGCGCTGAGACAGCGTCGGGCCACCATCACACCGGCGGCTCCTGTGTTGTCGAAGGCCTTCAATGCGCTGGCAGCATCGACCACATCACCGTTGGCGATCACCGGAATCGACACCGCTTCCACCACCTCGGCGATCCGCAAGTGGTTGACCGGAATCCCGTATCCGTCCTTGGCTGTTCGACCATGAACCGTCAGGGCTGCAGCTCCTGCAGATTCCACCGCACGCGCCACCTCGAGAGATGTGATCTCGTCAGGGTTTGGTCCCAGTCGAATCTTTGCCGTGACGGGGATCTCACCGGCACCACGAATGGTGGCTTCGATCATCCTGGAGATGGTCGAAGGATCTCGGAGTAACTGAGCACCCGCTCCCTGCTTGCCCATGATTCTCTTCTTCGGACAACCGAAGTTCAGATCGATGACGGAGATACCCAGATCGACCAAACGGCGCGCCGCTTCCTCGACCATCTGCGGCTCTCGATCCCACAGTTGAACTCCGAGTGGTCCCGGTTCATCCGCCACTCCAACCAGTCTCTCCGGAGGAATGTTGCCTCGTACCCAGCCGCCCGCCGAGACCATCTCGGTATACATCAGTCCGCACCCCCCCAGTTCACGGACGATGCGGCGAAAGACCAGATCGGTAAAGCCAGCGATGGGAGCCTGCAAGATCGGGGTGGACAGCGACAGCGAGCCGATATGGAGCGGCGAGACTTGCGGCAAGTCCTGCGGCAAGTCCTTCAGCGGGGTCGATGTCGCATCGTGAGCCACTGCGGGCGCCGATTCGGTGCGATCTGTAGTGATCGGACGATCTGTCTTCATCGGGTACCTTTCGTCGACCCCAGCAGCGGAGGCCGCACCTCCCGCTTCACAGGATAGCGATTTCAGCGCCCCTGCGCCAACGAGACCAGCGACGAAGATGGGGTCCTCAGCGTCATCGCCTCGAGCAGATCGACGCTTTCGATCTGCTCCCCCGATCTCATATCCGCAAGGGTTCGGGCCAATCGGAGCCACCGGGTCAGCCCCCGGGTCGAAATGGCACCTTGTTGCTGCCCGTCCAGCAATAGTTGACGTGCTTCCCCGGACAGCGGCGCCCAGCGTCGATGATCGGACCATTCCAGGTCTCTATTGGGTCCCTGCTGACCCCGCTCCCTGGCTCTTTGCCGGGTCTGCTCGATTCGAGCACGTACCACTCCACTCGATTCGAGCGAACCATCTGGTGGATCGAGTAGTTGCCGACCAGAGATCGGCTCGATCTGGATGTGAAGATCGACACGATCGAGGATCGGCCCCGAGATCCGCGCACTATAATTTGCCAGGGTAGCGTTGGAGCATCGACATCGCTGCGCTCCAAGCGCCATTGCATGGCCACAGGGGCACGGATTCATCGCCGCAATCAGCAGGAATCGAGAGGGGAACTTACGGCTCCACCCCGAGCGAGAGATGGTCACTGACCCCTCTTCCAACGGCTCCCTCAACGCCTCGAGTGATCGACGCGCCAGTTCGGGAAACTCATCGAGGAAGAGCACCCCATGATGGGCCCGTGTCACTTCTCCTGGAACCGGGGGGGAGCCGCCACCGATCAGTCCCGCCCAACTGACACTATGATGAGGAGCACGGAAGGGTCGAGTCGTCACCAGTTGTTGGCACCCGACACCGCCACATACTTCTTGAATCTGCGTCACCTCGACCTGTTGATTGCGATCGAGCGGTGGCAGCAGTCCCGGTAATCGTCGGGCCAGAAAGCTCTTTCCCGAACCGGGAGGACCGACCATCAGAAGCGAGTGCTCGCCGGTGGCGGCAATCTCCAGCACCCGTCGCGCCTGCGCATGCCCCCGCACATCGGCAAGATCTTGAAAGGTCTCCTCAGGATCGATCGCTTCGTCAGAATCCGCTGCAGGTGGATCGGTGCGCGCGCCGCGGAGCACCTCTAGCGCCTGCTGCAAGGTCGAGACTCCCACCACTTCGATCCCTTCCACGGCACTCGCCAGTGAGTGATTGGACGCAGGTACCATCACCGATCGAGCCGTCGATCGACGTAACCGGGCGATGATGCCCAGGCACCCCGCCACCGATCGCACTCGACCATCGAGGGCCAATTCTCCCAGCACCGCCCACCCAGCAAGGAACTCCGGCGCGATTTGACCACTTGCCGCAAGAATCGAGATGGCGATGGGAAGATCGAAGGCGGCCCCGTCCTTGTGCCAGGATGCAGGAGCCAGGTTGATGACGATTCGATGTCGATCTGGATAGCGAAAACCGGAGTTTTCCAACGCCGAGCGGATCCTCTCGCGCGCCTCGCGAATCCCCTTGCCGGGTAAACCGCTGATGACAAAGGAGGAGAGCGCAGGGATCAGGTCGACCTCGACCTCCACCACCCGCCCCTCGATCCCGAACAGGTCCCCAGAAAGTAAGCGGAACGCCATGCGACTCCCCTGCGTTTTGTCGATACCGCCACAGTGTAATGATCAGATCTTGTCCAGATCAGCATTGAAATCGTCTCTCTGGCCCTAATTCGGACGGGCAGGTATACTCCCCCGTCCTGAGATCCGCAGCGAAACCGCGTCGCTGACCTCCCCAGGGAGGAATTACGGATTTCCGTCACCCTGGAAGGGGGACCATGCCGGCTGCTTCTCGAGTTCCTTCCCTGGCCATCCTCATGGTGCTGCTGATCGGCAGCTGGATACCCATTCATGCGGCGGTCCCTCCCCCCACGGATGATGCGATCGATAAGATCGTCGACCGATACATCGGCGGTCCCCTGGCTGAAGTCTGGCAAGGCGCAGTGCGGCTCGAACGTCTCGGCGACGATTCCATCGGTGGCGTCCAGCAATTGCTGACCCACGAAAATCGTTCAGTTCGGCTGATGGCTTCGAAGGCGCTGCTGTCACTGGGAGAAGCAGAAGGGGTGCGAGATGTCTTGATCGCCATCGGCGAGAATGGAGATGCCCCCTCAGTCGAACGATCCGCAGCGATCTCCTTGATGAGTGACTTCCGCGACAAGCGTACCGAAAGATCACTGAGAGCCATCGCCAAGAGTGAAGCCAAGGGAGATCCCTTGCTCAGGGTGGCGGTGGGGAAGTGTCTTTACCAGGTGACCCGAGATCGAAAACTCACGCGCGAATTGTTGCACCCATTACTGAGAGTTGACGATGCAGACGCGCGCACCGGAGCCGCGATCGCCCTGGCACAACTGGGACTCTTCGACGGTGATGTGAAGAACCTGCTTCGAAGCATCGAACTGGAGCCGAGCCCTCAGGGATCGCTGGCCAAGGTGCTGCTGGAGCGCGACCGTCTGATGCGCTCGCTGGAACGGCAGTCGGATGCAGAGCCTGCTCCTGAGAGCGAGAAGATCGCCGAGGCAGAGAAGAGTATCCTCCAACTGGAAACTCTCCTGCTACGCAAGGATCAGGAGATCGAGCGCCTCACTGCGCGCAAAAACAGGGGGAATCCCACCAATCATCCCCTGCTCGATGAAATCATGAGGAGGATCCGCCACTTCTACGTCGACCCAGAATTGGTGAATGATGAGAACTTACTGATCGAAGCTGCCAAGGGAATGGTCGGGAGCCTCGACCCCTTCTCCTCCTTCATGGATGTGAAGGACACCAAGGAATTCTACGAGGGCATCACCGGCGAATACGCAGGAATCGGTGCCCAGGTTCAGATGGATCCCAACACCGAGACTCTGAAGATCATCCGCCCCATCTACAAGGGACCCGCCTATCGATCGGGGATGATCAGCGAGGATCTGGTCTTCGAGGTCGACGGTTTATCGACCAAGGGCAAGACACTCAACGAGATCGTCAAGGGGCTCAAGGGGAAGCCTGGCACCTCGGTGGTCTTGAAGGTGTTCCGCAGAGGCTGGAGAGAGGCTCGTGATTTCGAGATCACTCGTGAGACGATTCAACTCGATTCGGTACTGTACCAGATGCTTCCCGGAAAACTGGGATACATCGGCCTGGCACAGTTCGGCGACACCGCAGTCAAAGAAGTGATCGCCGCCCTCGACGATCTCGAAAATCAGGGGATGCGTGGATTGATCTTCGATCTGCGGAGTAATCCTGGTGGCTATCTTCAGTCTGCGGTCTCGCTGGTCGATGAGTTCGTCGACGACACGTCGATGCCCATCGTTTCGCAGAAGTCCGGCAGTGGAGTTTTCGAGGATTCGGAGAAGTTCGCCACCAAGGGAATGCGTGACGATTACCCGATGATGGTGCTGGTCAATGGCTCCAGCGCCAGTGCTTCCGAGATCGTCTCGGGAGCATTGCAAGATTTCAAGCGCGCCAAGTTGATCGGTGTCAGAACCTACGGCAAGGGCAGCGTCCAGCGCTTGCTTCCGATGGCGGATAGCGTCAATCGACTGCTGGGTGGAGAATCCACCTTACGGCTCACCGTACAGCACTACTATCTCCCCAGTGGGCGATCGATCCACACCCAGAGAGATCCGCAAGGCAAGATCCTGGTCGAGGGTGGAATCGATCCAGACATCATCAAGGAACCGATGCAGATCCCGCTGTGGCGGATCGAAGCGCTGGGACGTCTCTCCGACAACAAGGCGTTCGAGGAATGGATCGATGAGCACTACCAGGAGAATAAGGATCTGGTCACCAAGATTGTCGAATCCGGCGATGACAATGGCAAGATCATCTATCCAGGATTCGACAGTTGGTTCGAACAACAATCCGATACCGGAG
>CAVOEM010000199.1:0-5409 GCA_963694575.1 Planctomycetes bacterium UBA1146
GCGACAGAAAAGCGACTCACTCTCGACCCGGATCGATGATCAAGGTTCCCGCCGTGTCTCGATGAAGCGAAGCACCTTCCGGCAACCATAGTGTTGTGGTGCTAGAGATGACCAGCGCCAAGGAACCGCCGAACCACATGAATCCATCACCTTCAACATCGCTAGGGTCACTCCAGTGGCCAGTGTTTCGTGGTAACCCTGCATCACCGGAGTCAAAACGGCTCCAGCACTGGCGGTGGTAAACCGTTCCCGCTGACCAAATCGTCGCAAGAGTATGCTCTTCCTCACCTACAACATCTTCGATCAGGGACAGAGGGAAGATGCGCAATCCAGGGTTCCAACGGTGGGGTCGACGCCACAAGAACCAGTGGGTTCAGGGATCGAGTTTCCTGAACCAAACAAAGCCTGCAACAAGGCTATAGCATCGGCAATATCGAGCGCATCATCGTCATTGGTATCACCCGACAACTGACAATTAAGGATTCCATTTGAGAAGAGGAACTGCAAGGTCGTCACTGCATCAGCAATATCGACCTGCCCATCGTCGCTCGCATCTCCCCTGATAAAATTCACACCCACAACACAAGCCGGCACCTCAGGAAGCGAAGCTGGATCTGCGGTCCATATCAGTCCCAACTCTTCTGCATCTAGACAATCGACATCTCCATCAGCATCGAAATCGAAGTAAAACCCCCCGGCATTGGCAAACAACGGTAAACCGGTCCCTGGGCCCGCCCCGGTAAAGTGCTCCTCAAAACAGATATAATCGTCAAAATCCACATCGCCATCCCCATCCGGATCCGCCGGTGCGGGATATGTCTCGATAGGTGCGCCAGGTGTGAGATCTAAACCCGCCAGATAAGGATGCCCGAGGGCAAATCTCTGTGTTCGGAAGAGCAAATTTCCGGCCGGGATCGGGGTACCTTGAGTACCAGGAACCCCTCCAAGCAACGGAACTTCATAACTCCAGACGGTCTGCCCGGCGGGTGTCACTTCGAACAATAGTCCCGTCGGCCCATTACAGATGAGGGTGTTCCCATTCTCCAATCGGCGACCACTACTGATGAAATTAGCAAAAAAGTTGGTGGGCTCCGGGTCGCTATAGCTCCAGAGCGGAGCCGCAGGGCCATAAACGGAACCGAGCGACAGTTCATATCCCCCCGCAGCATCCACTGGAGTTTCTATCTCGAGGACGTCTGTAAAATCGGGGACAGGTCGACCAACGCCGTTATTGAAGATGGTGATGTTTCCTTCTCCGGGGAAACCCACGGGGATCCACTCCACACAGTGCTGGCCAAACAACTGCCGATCGGCTGAAGTTCCGCGGTCATAGTTTTGCGGATTTCCCCAACGATAGAGTAAATCTCCACCTTTACCCTGAACACCTCCGTCATGTCCGGCGGATTCGGAACTTGTCGTACTGTGGTCAATCACCCAGATTTCATGGATAGCCCGGAGACTGATCACAACCTGATCCAATTCCGCACTGTAATCGATCGAATTGCCATGGAGCCAATCAGCACTCAACGAGTTTATCGGATTGATGTTGATCAACTCGGGATGATCTGCCACAACACCGAAATTGGGTAAAAACGGATCAAAGTCCTGGATCAGATGGTCCCAGGCATGCCATTCCCAGACGATCTCACCCGAGTTCGGGCCGGTCTGCGCGACCTCCACAATATGCTCGGGCCAGAGCTGGTCGGCAGTCAACAATGCAGGGTCCCGGCCCTGGGCAATCGCTTCGGCAAAGCTCTTCATCTCCCATGCCAGGATCAGCACATTGCCAGAAGGCAACATCGCGACGTCGTGGTGTTGCTGGACCGTGAGGGAAGAATACTGATACTCCCACAGCACCGTACTATTCCAATCCAACACCTGAAACAATCCGCCCCACCCACCAGCATTCATATCTTGTGGAGTGCTGAGAACTTTCCCACAGCGAAGAAGACGTCCCCCATCCAGCAAATAAACCGCAGCCCCAGGATCATAGTCGCTCTGCCAGGTGTGGATAGTCCGCCCCGCATTGTCGATCAGATAAGTCACCCCATGACCAAAAGGTGCAGCCAGTGTATAACCCTCCATCGAAGCGGGGGTACCACCCAACCAACCAATCACAGGATCCGCCGCCCAACTTGCAGTGGAGATCGATACAGATACGAGCACCAGACAAATCGAGAGCGTTCGGACAACGTGGATTCTCTTCATCAAGTGACTCTCTTTCTTTCCACGACAGTCCTGAAATAACTCAATGCGGCGAAGTTGATATTGTCTCATCTCAAATCTAATATACACATGGCTAAATGTGAAACCGCGCGGGATGAGCAGTGTCTACCAACCCAATCCTCGCTTTCCAGGCGCCCAACTAATGGTCTTCAATTACAGGTGTTGTACTCCTGTCAGCCAGAACGAGATGGCGACAGGAAAGCGACTCACTCTCGACCCGGATCGATGATCAAGGTTCCCGCCGTGTCTCGATGAAGCGAAGCACCTTCCGGCAACCATAGTGTTGTGGTGCTAGAGATGACCAGCGCTGGACCTGATATCGGCTGGCCTACAACGATCGATCCATGGTAAATCTGTTGAACCTGTTGCTGGCGCCCCGAAGCATCCAGGACCACCCGACGCGAAGATGGGGCCCCCTCGAGTTCTGCTGGAATCGACGAGATTCCCGAAGGGGGGAGAGTGGCCGCCACCCGGACCGCGACCGCCTCGACCTGGCGATCCAGCATCTGGTAACCAAATCGTTGCTGATAGAGTTCTCGAAACTCTCGCTCGGGATCATCTCCAGGATGAAACTCCAGATCGTGAGATTGCCCCTGATGGCGCCCACGTAGGGTGGTCTCGATGGTCGCTGCCTCTCCATCTCCGCCGCAACTGGAAATCAGCTGTCGTGCTTGCTGAGCCAGTTGCTTTTCGATCCGGGGGAACTCCCTGGCGAAAGAGGAATTGAACGGCCGCAGGATCACCTGCTCCAGCTCCTCGCTCCAGGGCGCCTCGAGCATCCCGATGGCGCTGAGGGCCCCTGCCGCGGCAGGCAAGCGGATCTCTCCCACTCCACAACTGCGAGCCAGCGCCACCGCATGGAGTCCACCCGCACCTCCAAAACACACCATCGACATCCCTCGTGGATCGACTCCGCGCTCCTGGCTCACCCTTCTCAACGCTCGTTCCATCTCCGCATTCACCACATCGAGAATGCCCACGGCGGCGGCCTCGACGGTGAGCCCCAGACGGGTTGCGATGCTGCTCACCGCTCCTTGTGCCGCGGCTCGATCCAGAGAGAGAGTGCCTCCCAGCTTCAGATCCGCTGGTAGGCGTCCCAGAACCACATTGGCATCGGTAACGGTGGCGCCTGTTCCTCCCCGGCGATAAGCCGCCGGTCCTGGATCGGAACCCGCACTCCGTGGTCCCACCCTCAGTGCGCCACCGGCATCGATCCAGGCCAGCGACCCGCCACCTGCGCCGACTGTATGCACCTCAAGGAGTGGGATCGCCAGTGGTATCCCCCCGACGCTGAATCGGTGATTCCGCGCGGCACCACACCCCGCTTCAACCAGAGCCACATCGGTGCTGGTCCCGCCCATGTCAAAGGAGAGTGCTGTGGTCTCGCCCCCTCGTGTCGCCGCAGCGATCACTCCACCTGCGGGTCCGGAGAGAACTGTCCTTACAGCCCGACGGGAGAGTCGTTGCCAGGGAACCGCCGAACCACATGAATCCATCACCTTCAACATCGCAGGGGTCACTCCAGTGGCCAGTGTTTCGAGGTAACCCTGCATCACCGGAGTCAAAACGGCTCCGGCGCTGGCGGTAGTAAACCGTTCCCACTCTCTCGGCTCCGCGGCCACTTCGCCCGACAGGATCACCGGGAGGCCGGTACGGGCCAGATGGTCCGAGATTTGTCTCTCATGGTCCAGGTTCTCCGTACTGTGCAGAAGCCCCACGGCAACCGCCTCGTAGGCGCCATCACGAATCCAGCCAAGCAGGCGGTCCAGCTCGCCTTCATCGAGATCTGCAATAACCTCGCCGCCAGCAGCGATCCTTCCCGAAACACCAATACGATCTTCCCGCGGAATCAATGCCGAAACCGGTGCCGGTTGAAGGTCATAAAGATCAGGTCTGTTCTGGCGCCCGATATCGAGTAGATCTTCAAAGCCGCTCTGGGTCACAAATGCAGCCCTGGCGAACTGTCGCTCGAGCAAAGCATTGGTCGCCACGGTCGATCCGTGAACCACCTCATCCGGAGAAAACTCTCGCAAGACCCGTAAGATCGCCCGGGCAGGATCAGACGGCGTCGATGGCACCTTGATCACCTCGACACCATCACCAGAATCGATGATGAAATCGGTAAAGGTTCCGCCACTATCGACACCGATTCGCAACTTGTTCACCCGCCCTTGCAACAAACATGCTCCCCCGGCAAAATGGACGGGGAAAGAGAATCTGTGACATCACCCACGACGAAATACCCAATCCTGTCCTCTGGCTGCCATCATTGTGCATCGACTAGCCAGTCGATGCTTGCGATGCTCCTGTTGCTAACCGCTGCACTGCTGGTCACCGTCGGTGGTTGCCAGAATCCCCCTGCTCGTATCCACGCTCCGGAGTCCTCCGTTGCGCCAGAGGCAAGAAAACAATGGGATCTGGCCCGAACTGCCTGGCTACTCGATGATGTGGCGGCAGCACAATCCGCCTTCTCACGCTTCGCTGAATCGAACCCACAGGATCCACGCAGTGGCGAAGCCCTCCTGACAGCGGGGATCTGCGCCCAACGGAGGGGTCGAAAAGAGGAAGCGGATGGCTTGTTGAGGGAGGCCCAATCACGTGGAGGTGCAGTCGCCGCTCGGGCGCTACTTCAACGTGGATACCTGTTGCTTTCCGAACAGCCGGAACGCGCCGTTTCATGTTTCGCAAAGGCCGCGGAGAAGGCTCTCGACCCGGAAACCCGGGCCGAAGGTTGGTTGCAGCATGGCCAAGCTCTGCAAAAATCAGGACGGTTTAAACAGGCTGTCCTTCCTCTGAATCACTGCGCAGACCAGCAAGCCGCTCCCGGGTTGGCCGCTCGCGCAAGACTATTGCTCCAGCTCGACCCCTGGTTCACCGTACAGGTCGGCGCGTTTCTCGATCGCTCCAACGCACAACGGCAACTTCGAAGACTGGAGAGTGCTGGGCTGCCGGCTGAACACCGGATGCCGGGCCGGCGCGGATCCCCACTCCATCACGTGTTATCTGGAAGATTTGACCGAAGAGATGCTGCAGTCCGACACTCGACGCGGATCAAGCAAATACTGGGAACCGAAGATGTGAAGGTAATCCCCTAGATGAACCAGCCACACCCCTCCAGCGGATTTGCTTTTATCGTACTTCTGCTACTGATCTTGTTGTCCGTTGCCGGGTTTCTATTCTTCA
>CAVOEM010000200.1:0-5406 GCA_963694575.1 Planctomycetes bacterium UBA1146
TTTCCAGACGATCCGGGTCAACTCGTGCAACGGTTTCGAACGATCGGTAGGAATCAATCGAGCCAGTATCTCGGGCCCACCTCGTTCGAGCCAGGCGCGCCAGCGAACCGGCTCGATCGGTTCCTGTCGGCGGATGCTCTCGACGATGGAAATGGTGTCGACGAGACTGCCCGAAGGAGAAGTGGCTGCAGGTGGGACTGTCATGGTCACCTGAGTGGCTTCGACGCGAGAAGTCGGAATGCGGATCGACAGTCCACTGGGGAGTACCGTTTCTACCGTGGCGGCGCGGATCTGAAGAGATCGATAGGCGAGAGTCGCTCCGCCCTTCAGTCGCATCGTCAGCAGTGGAGCAGCGGTTGCAGGATCCTTTTGCCCGAGGCGTGTCAACTCCTGCTGACAGATCGACTCGAGGAGCAGCAGTTGATCCTCTGGAGACGGGCCCGCGAGATCGAGTTCGCTCAGTTCGATGGCGGACCAGCGTGCCAGGCGCACCTCGATGGAGCGTTTTTGTTCAGCGGACCAGCCGGATCCTCGCTGCGAGTCAGATCGGTCGACGGGGTGAGTGGAATCGAGGGAAGAAGTTGCGTCCAAAGACTCCGAGGAAGGGGACGTGCTCTTCTCGATGAACTCGATCAACGGTGGGCGAGCCTGGAGTGCCTGGAAGAGCACCGCCGTCACCAACAAGGTGCAGAAGATCAGCGATCTTGTCATCTAGGTTCCCCGGATCCTCTCTGGAGATAGGCTCGGAGCAATTCCTCAGCAGGTTTCCCTGCTGGAGTGTAACTCGGGTCATGCTCGCCGCCATCCATGTGAAGTGCATAGAAGAAAACCCCCTGTAGCAGGGGATCGGTCGAAAAAGTGTCGAGGAAGGACTGATAGCCTCGGGCCTGTATGACGGGGTCTGCTGGAGCGATCACGGTGTGATTCCACGGTTCCTTCAATCCCATGGAGTGGGATGGGAAGCCCAACTCACTGAAGAATACCGGAATGCCGGAGTCGCGGGTCCAGCGGTGAATTCTCGATCGAAAGGGCAACCAACGAGCCACCAGAGCCTCGTCTCGGTCATCGTTGGTGGTGGCCAGCGGAATGTATCCGTTGAGTCCCAGCGCATCGAGTTGGCTGGCAAATCCGATCTGTTGCCAATGATCCCAGTTGGCAGAGTAACTGACCCAGCCGGAAAAGGAGTGACGTACATCTTTGATGATGCGAAGCCAACTTTCGCTGTCGTGTTCCAGTGAGGACAACTCGCTGCCGACGAAGAACAGGTCGACCTGATGTCGTTGAGCGATCTCGGCAAGGCTCACGATCCACTGCTGGTAGTGACGGAACCACCTGGCTGGTTGGACCGGTTTCAACTGTCCGCGCCAGTGAGGGTCGTGTGGATCCTGGAGCAACAGCAGCGGTTGCAAGGCCACCTGCATCCCCGCATTCCTGGCATCTTCGATGGCTCGGGAGATCTGCGTCAAGGATGGACTCCTGTGGTCCTCTATCGGCAAAGAAGATGAATCGTATCGACTCTGGTAGGCGGGGAATGTGATCTGGATCCAGCGAAAGCCGATTTGTTGAGCCCATTGCAAGTTTGCGGTGAATCTCTCGGCGGGATCTTCTCCCATCAGGAGAATCGTGACCCCTGTTGGTTTGGGCCAGTGGAGTCTTGCCGTCGGGGCGTGTGCCTTTTGGTCGTTTCGCTGGAGAGTTTCAAAAGTGCCCATCTGTGGAAACGTGATGAAGAGGAATCCCAGCAGCAGGATCGGAGCGAGGGACAGCAGGTGGCCAGATTTCAACTTTCACCTCGTGTGTTCAGAATGAGAGACGATCGGGGGATGGACATGAGCAGTTCCTGCGGCCAGAATCACATCATCACTGTTCGTTGGAGATGGACAGGATAACAGGTTCTGGTCGGTTCCATCGAGTGGTGAGACTCGGTACCGACAGCATTGGTGCCTCTCAAGCGATTCGAGAGCAGTGGCATCCGAATTCCTCGGAAAGGTTTATTGATGTTCAATGCTTGTCGGTTTGCTGGAATCTGCCACATGCTCCTCTGGTCCTCCATCTTTGTGCTCTTTTGCTCGTCCGAGGTGGAGGCTCAAGGACTAGAACACTGGAAGGAACAGTTCCGGCAGCAAAAGAATCTCGAGGTTCTGGAACGGATCGACGCGATCCAGAAGATCGGAGAAATCGATTCCCTGGAAGCTTCAGAATTTCTCGCCAAAATCATCGAGGATCGAACTGAAAAGACCTCGGTCATCGAATCCGCAATTCGGCTGGTGGCTCTTCATCGCCATGCTGTTGGTCTGCAGGCGGTGGTCGAGAGCGGCCTTACGATTCTTCCGACCCGTTCCTATTGGGTGGTGAGAGACTGCTGGGACCGAGATCTGAGTCAGGGAGAGTCCGAGTACATCGCCGAGAAGGGGATTCTCAGGACCCCGGCACTCGATGTAGAGTCGCAGAATATCCTCCTCTCCATCGCTCTTCGTGCCGACAATCCTGCGGCGGGGGAGTCCGCCGCTAAGATTTTGGGGAATCGCAAGATCCCGCCACACAATCAGGCGTTGATCGTCGATCTGATCCGCATGCACCGGGTCGAGTCTTCCAAGAAGAAATTGGGCAAGTTGTTCAGGGTCAACGATGCCAAGTTGCAGGTGGCTGTGCTTCAGGCTCTCCAGCAGCTGGAAGCCGATGATCAGAGCCGTACCTTTCACAAGGCCCTGAAAAGTAATCACTGGACCGTACGAGCCTGTGCGGTCGATATCTTCGGAGATACTCAGGACCCTGAAGTGATCAAAATCTTGCTCCCGATGTTGAAGGACGATTTTGTCGAGGTGCAGGTGTCGACGGTTCAGGCGCTACGGAAAATCGGCGGCAAGGAAGTGGCCCAAGCTCTGGTCAAGCGAGTTGGAAAGCATGAGGGTCGAGTTCTCGATGATATCTGCGATGCGCTGGTCTGGTTGACCGGCCAGGACTATGGCCCCAGTGAAGTTTCCTGGACCTCCTGGTGGGACCGAGAAGGAAAAGATGCAGAGATCCGAGGGATTTCCCGCGAGGAGTACGAGCGGATCCGTGATGAGTCTTCAGAGAGCACCACCGGTACCTATTATGGACTGCGAATACTCAGTCGCTTCGTCACCTTCATCGTCGATATTTCTGGCAGCATGGAAGAACCCTACGAGGTCGATACGGTCAAACTGCCAGGAGGTCGAATCCAGCGTGGTGGAACCGGTGTCGATGAAGACTCATCCGGGAAGACTCGCAAGAGAGAGAAGGTGGCCAAGATCGAGGTCGCACGCCGCGAACTGTTGAGAGTGCTCGACGGGATCCCGGACGGCACCCAGTTCAACATCATCGCCTTCGAGAGCACCTTTACCCCCTGGCGACCAGGTCTCGTCGAGATGGAGGATGAGATTCGCTCTGATGCGATGGATTACGTCAGATCACTGGGTCCTCGGGGTATGACCAATGTCTATGACACATTGGTTTCCGCTCTCGATGATCCGGAAGTGAACACCATCTACTTCCTCAGTGACGGAGCACCCACGATGGGGAAAATAGTCGAGCCGGGGGGGATCTTGGCCGCGATTCGCGCCCGCAACCAGCAGCGAAAGGTCAAGATCCATACCATTGGATTCCATCTGGATCCTGCCGCATCACAATTGATGAGGCTGCTGGCCGAGGAGAATCACGGAACCTTCGTCGAGCGTTGATGAAATGATGCAGCGATGATCTAGAAGTAGATCTCGCTGCGACTCTTCTCATAACGAGCGGCGAAGACGATGGTGATCAAGAACAACAGAATGGTGCCGCCCAGAAGCGAGTAGTTCAGCGCCGGACCGAGTTCTGCGGGTGAACCAGCGGAGTTCAACTGCATCAGATAGAAGAGTCCGATCAAGACGAACAAGACCCCTGGAACGGAAGCGGCGATGAGCGCCTTCTGTTCACTTGCTTTTGCCATCGAGATGCGTGCGACCTCTCCAGCGTCTGGCACCTGTCCGCTGTGCATGCAGACAGGACAGTTTGCAGATGTGCTGGAGGTGTTTTGCATGAATAGGAAGTCCGAGTAGCACTCGCTACAGACCACGGGAATGCCGCCAGAAGTGGGCGCCGCTTGGACTAACTTCGGAGTATTCTTTTTACTGGATCCGCCGCGTCTATTTTTTCGTGCGGCGGGTTTACTGCGCTTGGCCATCGGATCCTCTCGTGTTCGTTCAGGAATCTAAAATCCTAGCAAGCAGAGAAATCGGGTCAAGGGAGAGGAGGAAGTGGATTCGCAGGATCTGTCCACGGGGGGGGCGGTCAAAAAGTGCCCCTGAAGTGGGTGGAGCGGCATCATCGCTCGTCGAATCAGGAATTGTGGTCGAACGCTCCCAGGTCTTCGAGGGAGCGATGGAGGCCTTCCAGAGCCTGTGCCTTGCGATATGGAGGTGCCAGCTCCAGTTTTTTCAGGGCTTTGTGAGCTCGCGGAGCCGATCCTTCGTGAGAGTTCCTTCGCCTCAGTTCCTGGGGGGGGCGTCGATCGGATCCACCCGGTCGAAATCTGCGTGGCCCGACCCCTGATGGGGGTCTTGCTTCTTCGTCGGAGGCGCCAGGCTGATTCTTGCGCCCCCGGGATCCCGGAGCAGGTCTTCGATCCTGGCCTCCTGGAGATGGTGGCCGAAAGGTTCCATTCGGCCTGAAGCGTCGATCACGACCTTTTCCCAACAAATTCTGGATCCGTTGCTTCATCTCATCACTCAACTGCGCGACTGCTTCTTGCAGGTTCGGGTGACTCTCATCCACTTCGCCAGTCTCGATGAAGTGATTCATCTGCGCGAGGGTGAGGTGGCGAGCCAGATACATGACACGATGCCCATGCTTCGAGAGAGAGAGAGATCGATGGATCCTTCGTCCCATCAGCATCAAGCGTTGCTCATGTGGAGGAAGGTTCTCGATCTTCTGGCGCTCAATTGGGGAAAGAGAGGCAAGAAGTTTTGGCATCCGCAGGTTGATCTGCTCGTCGAGAAAGGCCTTCTTCTCCGCCGTGGAACACTGCCTGAAGCGCTGGCGATCTTCCTTGGTGAGTTGCAAATCCCACAGCCGCAGTGCGGTTCGCCTCTGTCGGACATCTTTGCGGTCTGAATCGGATGATTTCATGTACTTGCGAAGGCGTTTCACCACCTCGGGAGCATCATCGGGAGACAGCTCTCGCAGTCTCTGAATCAACTGTTTCCGTTGCATTGCGGGGATCTTCTGCAGGATCGAATGAACTCGAGCCAACGCAATGCGCCTCTCGCTCGGCATCGAATTCCACCGCTCAAGCGCTTCAGATCGTTTTCCGGTGGTGGTGTCATCCGAATTCTGAGCGGGGCCGATCACCGGCCATCCCAGAAGCATCAGCCCGGAACCTAGTAGCCAGCAGCTGAGCAGGAAAAA
>CAVOEM010000201.1:0-5327 GCA_963694575.1 Planctomycetes bacterium UBA1146
GGTGGGCACAAGGTAGGAGATGCTGGTGGGGAGGAGTAATCGAGGAGGTGGATCCAACTGGCGATGCAAATCCATTAACGAGTAGGGACACAGGTGATCGGTGTGAGCGTGCGAGATCCAGATGGCATCGATGGGCTCCTGCTGAGTCCAGTCGGTACGGATCCTCGGGAATCGTCCCCCGACATCTCCGATGACATGATCATCGAGCCAGGGATCTGCCAATAACCGGAAGGGGGAACCGTCCTGGCGAGAGATGGTGGCGATGAACGCAGAGTGTCCCAGTGCTTCGATCTTCAATTGGCCTCCTGAATCCAGCATAGCGAAAGCGCCGCTGGGTGCGAGGGATCTAGTGATTCTCGTGCAGGATCTCCTTGTCGAGTGAAATCACCATCGCACCGGTAAATCCCTCGATGAACTGGACCACTTGTTGCATTCGAGATTCTGCATTCTTGCCGTCAGATGCAACAAAAGAGACCCCGATCATGGTTCTCTGAAGCTTGTCCTGGTGATCGACTTCAGCGACTGAAACTTCAAATCGAGATCGTAATCGATCTTTCAGGCTACGCAGAACATGGCGTTTCTCTTTCAGTGAGCGCGATCCTGGAACCTGAATATCGACACGGATGATTCCTACTTTCATGACGGATCCTGGTCTTCTGAAGGGGCGGTCCCGAGGCCTAGATCTTTCAGTTTTCTGACCAGCATCTCGATGGGCATGCCGAGCCTGGTGGCCACTTTCTGATGATTTTGCTGGCTGTGATCGAGTAAGTGCTCAATCCACAGGCGGAAATCCTGGCGCAATTTGACCGGCGAGATGCCGAGAATCCTCGCCGCTGGCCGTAACTTCCAGCGAGTCTGCCGTAGGGTTTCGGTGATGAGGGTTCCGCCAAACTCTCTTTGCAGTAGTGCCCATGGGCGCTTCTCCTTGGGCGCATTTTCGGGAGTCGAACCGATCAGTTGGGAGAGTACGGCCTGGTCGATCTGCAGCAGTGAGCCGGGGGCCACTTGAAGCTCCGGGAGGACCGGAGTCTCGGATGAGGGGTCACCGCGAACCTCGAACACCCTCGCGAGGACGGCAGCGTCGATCACCGGTCCCGGGGCCAGGTCGACACAGAGGCGGATCACGTTACGCAGCTCACGGATGTTGTTTCCGGTCCAATCTCGTCGGGTGAGGATCGCCAGAGCATCCGGAGTGACCTCACTGATCGGCGGATTCTTGTTTTCTCCAAAGAGTGATACGAAGTACTGCGTGAGCAGTGGGATATCTTCCTTACGCTCTCGTAGAGGAGGCAGCCGCAATGGAAACTCGTGCATCCGATGGAACAGATCGAGCAAGAAATTGCCCTTCTCCACTTCTGCTGCGAGATCTCGATTGGTCGCGCACAGCACCCGAACATCGACTTTTCGCCACTGTCGATCTCCGACGCGTCGAATCTCACCCTCTTGTAACACCCTGCGCAGCAGTTGCTGCATCGGCCCGGTGGCATCACTGATCTCGTCGAGAAAGACAGTGCCACCCTCGGCTGCCTCGAAGGCGCCGACCTTGTCTTCGTTGGCACCGGTGAAGGAACCCTTCACATGGCCAAACAACTCACTTTCCAGCAAGGTCTCTGAAAGGCCGGAGCAATCGACCACTGAAAATGGCTTCTTCGACCGTTTCGATTGATCGTGAATCGCTCTGGCCAGCAGTTCCTTTCCCACTCCTGATTCACCGGTGATCAGAACTGTTCGATCGAGTTTTGCGGCGGTACGAGCGAGGTCGAGTGTACGAGTGATAGCGGAAGATTGCCCGATGATGCGACCCATCTTCGAGGTCGATTCGTTTTTCGAACGAAGGTCTCGCAGTTCGCGGACATGGTCCTGATGGATCAAAGCAGTACGCACTGAAGGAGCAATCGTTTCAGCGAGAGCCTCGACGAATGATTGATCCCTTTCGTTGAAGAGATGCCTTGCGTCTCTTCTCTCGATGTAGAGCGCTCCGATCACCTCTTCTCCGGCGCGCAGTGGTACCGAGAGAAGAGTCAGAACCTGAAGACCACGTAGGCTTTCGGATGATCGAAATCGTGGATCGTCGAGTGCGTCTTCGCACAGTACCGAAGTTTTACCCTGCATCGTTTGATCGACGATGGTCCGGCTGAAGGTAAGATCTTCCTCCTGGGCGCTCCATCCGGCTCCCGCTTCGAGGCGGTCACCGCGGAGATCCTGGGTGATCAGCAGGGCACGGTCGACCGGAGCCCCGTCCCCGAATTCCAGTTCGCCTACAGCCAGCGCAAGGATTTCTTCCAGCACCATTCGCACATCGTAATCCCAGTCCACCTCGAGGCGGAGACTGAATCGGTCGAGTGTGCTGCGAACTCGTGCCAGAACTGCTCGTACCCGATAATCGAGTTTTTCCATCTTCGTTTCCTTCTATCGAACGATGCCGTCGAGAATCGTCTCGGTCATCTGTTTCTCTTCGGGGCAATTCAGATCTGTAAAGGTGGTCAGTGCGTATTCCAGTTGCTCGGTGGCCAGTTGAGATTCTTCGACTTCCAGCAAGAATGTTGCAAACTCGCGTCGAGTCACTGCCAGTGCATGTCGGGCTCCCAGTTCCTCGAATAACTTGAGCGCTTTCTCGAAGGCGATTCCGGCACGGTCGGCCCACTCGAAGCCACGATCTCGTTGAATTTTCCCAAGGGTTCTCCAGCAACTTCCTTCGGCGTAGGGGAGTCGCTGATCGCTGCAAGCTTCGAGGGATTGCTCGATCTGCTCGAGCGCCTCATCGAGTTGATGCAGTTCCCTGTGGGCTTCCGCTTGTATCCGCAGGGATTCGATCAACAGTGGCACTCCCTTGGAGGTTCGTGCGGCCTGTTCGGTGGATTGAGCCAGTTCCAGAGCCCCGGCCGCATCTCCGCTTCTTCCGGCTGCTCGTGCCTGTTGGACCTGCGCATTGAGGTGGCCCTGGCGATCGCCTGCGGCGAGAAAACCCGCCGCACCCAGTTCCAGGTATTGAATGGCTTGCTCGGGGCGGTGCCGTTCTAGTTCCAGCATGGCGAGGCTGACCCGGGCATCCGCCTCCGGTCGCTTGAGCCCATGATGAATCGCCAGATCGAGGTACTGATCCAACAGTCTTCGAGCCGAGATGTGATCTCCGCGGTGATAGCGCAGGCTCCCGAGGTTGCCGAGAGTCAGCACCCTGCCCTGTAGGTCGCCTGTTTCTCGGAACAACTCCAGTGCCCTTTGCAGCTGTTCCTCACCACGGTCGCTGGAGCCGCTATTGACGAGGATTCTTCCCAGGTTCATCAAGGAGATGGCGAGTCCTCTTCGATCACCACACTCTTCACGGAGGGAACGAGACTTTTCATAAGCTGCGATGGCTTGCTCGATACGACCGAGGTTCTGAAGCAGGGTGCCACGCTGTCCGTAGATCCCCGCCAGTTGCAATGGATTGGAGATCCGTTGTGCCAGCGGAAGAGCATCTTGGCAAAGTTGCAAAGCCTGTTCGAGTTTCCCTTGTCGTCGAGCGATGGAGGAGAGGCCGATCAGGGCAACGGTGTGGGGGTGATCCAGCTCCGGCTTCTTCTGGCAGAGTGAACTGGCCGCTTCGTAGGATGATCGGGCGGCGGCCAGGTCATCCTCAAAGGCGTGCACCGCACCTTGACGACAGAGAGCGAGGGCGATCCGATCAGGTAGACCAGCAGTCTCGGCGAGCGATTGCGCCTTGCGAAAATTGGCGAGGGCTGGCTCGTATTCGCCGGCGTGCATCTGCGCTTCTCCGATACGATGAATCAACTGGATGTATGGTTGCAGTTCCTCTGCAACAACATCCTCCGATTCGCCGAGCAAGCGTCCTTCGATCGCTGTCCACAGGCCCATCGCCTGGGTGAAAGCGGCACGTCCCCCTTCAGGATCTCCGGTTTGCAAGCGCAACTCGCCGATACGATTGAGCAGGACACGCTGCACCGATGATTCGAGCGACAGGTGAAGGGCCCGTTCGCAGAGTTCGAGGGCGCGGTCATGAGCCCATGCGGTTTCGGCACGATCTGCCGCTCTGAGCAGCCAGTCACGCGCCTTTTTCTCGTCCCCTCCCAGGGAGAAGTGCTCGGCGATCGCCTGCACAGGTGCATCCTCCTCGGTGAATCGTTGCTCCAGCAAGTTGCCGATGCGTAGGTTCAAGCGACGCAGCATCGGTTGGGTCAGTTCGGCTCGAACGATCTCCTGTTCCCAGCCATGTCCCCAGCGAAATCCGCCAGGATCTTCCTGCAGGACGCCACTTCTGACCAGCACCCTGGCGTGGCCATCGAGATCGAACTCATCAATTCCGCAGGCATCCACCAGCAAGTCGAAATCTATCGGCCCGGTGATCACGGATGCCACGTCCAGCACCCTGCGCTGCGGTCCGGACAATTCATCGAGAAGCTGAAGAAAGTGGCTTCGCGCGGCATCGGGAATCGGCAAGTCTTCCAGTACGTCTTCTTTCGATGACCACTTGCCGTCCTCGATGACCAGTGCATTGCGGCTCCAAAGAGAGCCGAGCAATTGGACCAGGATCAGCGGAACTCCATCGCTTTGCGTTTGTAGAGCAACGGCGAGATTCTTCGACAGGGGAAAGCTGGGGTTCAACATCGATCGCAACAGGTCGGAACTTTCCGTCACATCGAAGGGAAGTACATCGATCACCTGGAATCGATCCTCCAGTTCGATCTCGGAACGAAGACGCCCCAGAGAATTCAAATTCCGGGTGGCGATCGGCCGTGCAGTGGTGATGACCAGCAACGGTAGATCCAACGATGCCAGGGTCAATCGACGCAGCAACTCGATGTCAAACTCGTCGCAGTAATGGAGGTCCTCCAGCACCAGAGTTCTCGGTTCGACCTCGGCATCCGTGGTGAGAACCCTCACCACGGACTCGAGTACTCGCTCCTGGATGATTTCAGGAGGAGGCGAATCCTCCAGCGGTGGACATCCCTCGATCCAGCCATGCCCTGAAAGTCTCGGGAAGGCACCAGCGAGGTGTCCTCCCCAGCGCCCCAGTGCATCGACGGCCCGTTCTGTCCCGCCCTTTCGCTCGATGTGCCCGAGCACCTGTTCGAGCAGCCAGCGAAATCCTCCATGGGGCTCGCGACCGTCGAAGGATCCGCTGTAATGCTGCAATTGGTGCTCGACCAGTGCGCGAGATCGGAAATCGCTACGACTGACGAGCCAGGTCTTGCCATGTCCACGCTCTCCCTCGATGTGAATCCACCGACCCTGACCTCGTCCCACTTTGCCGGCGGCATCCAGCATCTGCTGGCGTGCTTCGAGGCGACCAGTAAAGGAAGGGATGGAGCGGCGGGAGATCTCGATTG
>CAVOEM010000202.1:0-5307 GCA_963694575.1 Planctomycetes bacterium UBA1146
TGGCCGTCGAAAGGCGCACTGGCATCCACAACAACACCGAGAGTGAATCCACCGGGAAGAGTTTCCGGCACGACTAACTCTGCAGAAGCTGCAGTCGTCGCAGATCCTGCAACGACATTGGTTACCGACAACAGTCCGTTGTCGAAGGTTATGGCAAGAACAAATCCCTCAACCGATGCATCAGCGTCCATCAGAACGCTTAATGTCTCGGATGCGAGTCCTGCCGATTGACCATCGGTGATGGTCAGTGAATTCTGAGCGAAGGCATGGGTGCCGATCGCGGCAAAAAGTACCGCGAGAAGTGCGCTGCGAAGGCGCATAAGACTCCGGTTCATCACTTTCTCTCCTCGTCTCCAGGGGACACTTCGGAAATTCCAATCGGTCAAGGGGGGGCCTTTCTACCCGGACCCTGACTTCTCGGAATGACTCCGATAAAATGGGGATTAACAAAAAATGTTAGTAAACAAATCAGGAAGACCCAGGATTCGGTCCAGGGGAGAACCGAATCCAGTATCTACCCGACAACAATTGCCGGTTATGTGGCGCAAGAAAGAGGAAGAGCATGCCGGGGGTGAGCCCGGGGGCTGATTGAGTCGTGTCAGGACTCCTGTCGTTGAGTCTCGAAATTAGCACTCATTGTCAATCCTGTCTATGTACAAAAGCATTAACAAGTAAGACTGCTGTTATTGGCCCCCACTAGTGACGTAGGCCCCTCACCAGGATCACTACGATTTCCGGCAACAAGTGCCGTATCCCGGCAAGCATTACTTCAAGCACCGCTGAACCACTCGGCAGGAGGTCCCCCATCGATCCGGCGAGGGCCCGATTGGAATTGCACCGATGACCAGGCAGGGGGTCAGGAGATGGGGAGGCAGAAGGAAGACGAGGGAAAAAAAGCGGGCCCGAAGCCAACTGGCTTCGGGCTCGCTTTACTGATTCAGAGGAGTCACCGATCCACAGGAAGGCAGGAAGCGAATCTTGCCACGATCGTTGGTGGATCTATGGACAGTAGTTGGTGGCATCACAATCAGAGCCCACCACTGCCCCACAATCGGGGAATGGAGCGGTCGGAGCCGGGCCATCGAGCAAGCGGTAGTAAATCACGTAGATCGCATCCGCTGTATCGTAGGAATTGTCACCGTTGGCGTCACAAGCCTCGGCGCAGGTTCCGCTGGGACCTCCCAGATGGAGTTCCTGAAGCATCCAGATCCCGTCCGAAATGTCGACACCGCTATTCCCGTTACAGTTGCCTCGTAGGAACGGCTGGTCGAAAACCGGCTGGAAGGTGATGGATCCATCGACCATCTCGGGAGCCAGTGAAGCTCCATCGACCACCACAATATTGGCCACCGGAGGAGATCCAAGGTCTTCCGACCAGGTCAATGCGGTCTCGGTGGTGCCAGTCCCCGACAGGGCGCCAGCCACCGTCGAATAATCGGCCACTGCCACATCGAGGGGCTCTGTGAAGCCCAAGGTCGTTCCACCAGTGAAACTGAACACCACTCCCAGGGTCCAGCCTAATGGGAAAATCCCGCCCTCGGCAAAATCTGCATCAAAGGGAAGGACCACATCTACATTGGTGCATTCCATCACGGCCGAGTCATGGGCCATTCCCATCGAGAAGCCCTGAGTTTCATTGGGGAAATCTGCTCCGCTGGCACTGTTATCCGTTTCTGAAATCTGGACCGAGACGCTGAACGAGGCGGATCCCGAGTTCCCATCGTAATTGATGGTCTCCGTCGCGGCGCTAAAGATGAACTCTGGATCTGGAACCGGGGGAGTTGCGAGAATCTCGACCGAACCCGAGATTTGCTCCGGGGCCACTGACGCCCCGTTGACCACGATCACCGTTTCCACGGGAGGTGCACCCAGGGTGTCGCAGAAATCGGTGGCAGAGACGCCTTCCGCATCCGCGGTGTAGGTCGCGACATTGATCTCATATCCGGTCCCAGCCTCGAGCACTGCACACCCGACGAAACAGATCACGACTCCCACGGTGAAACCATCGACCAGCACATTGACCTGATTGAAATCGGGCGTATCCCCATTGTTGACGATCTCGGTGGCCGCACCATCCGCTACCGTGTCGAGAGTCATCAGGGTCGAGTCGTGGCAGGCTCCGAAGGACCAACCCTGGGCATCCTGATTGACATCGAGCATCGTGGATTGATCAAATGACTCTCCCAGGGTGGCAGTTGCCGGTCCGGAGACGTACAGGATAAAATCCTGTGCCCCCAGCGGACTGGTGGTCATCAGCAAGATCGTCGTGAACAGGCAGATCAACTTGTACATGGGCAGATTCCTTCTCTTCTAGTGTTGGTGGCCATGGACCCCTGGCCACTCTATTGAGACTCTATTCTCCATCCCGACGCCACTATAGTCGGCCGATAGGATGGTTCAGACAGCACCTCTGGTCTTGAATTCATACTCCGGGAATTCCAAGTTCATACCTTCAAGTGGAGCCAACAGCCGATTCAGCAACTCAAGACCCAGGAGTGGACCCTCCTGCAGGTCCAAGGCGTCATCGTAAGGGGCAATCGACCTCGGTGCAGCCACGAAATTGCACCTATCTTGGACCCTTTTTCTCATGACCAGTAGTTTGTAAAGAGCCGATCCCCTTCTCTCAAGCTGGATCGATCGCTCCCCGTTCCCTCGAATCACCGGATCGGCCCTGAAAAAAGCCAGTTCCTCGACACTCTCGAGGAACTGGCTTCGATTCTCACTGCTGACAGCGGGCGTTGAAGAGTCTCCACTCTTCTCAGTTAGCAGCCAGAAGCGGCGCAATCTTCAGGTGTTTGCCCATCGACCTGACCACAATCGGGGAAAGGAGCAGAGGGCATCGGGCCACTGATGAAGCGATACTGGACGATGTAGGTCGGGTCTGCGATGTCGTACTTGCTGTCTCCATTGGCATCGCGCGCAATCGCGCAGCTACTGGCGGGTCCAGAAAGGAACAACTCGCTGATGATCCAGATCGCATCGGCCACATTCAGCTGGGAGTCACTGTTGGCATCTCCCCTGAGCCAATCGATGGTCACCACCGGACTGAGGGCAATGCTTCCGTCGGTGCGAAGCGCATCGAGAGATCCACCACCGACCACCACCACATTTGCCACTGGTGGAGAACCGAGGCCGTCATCCCAGGTCAGTGAAGCGGTCGCGCCGTCTTCATTCCCCGCCATGCTGCCGCCAGTCTCGTAGTCCACAGTGACCACGGTGGTCACTGAAGGGAATGCCAGAACATTTCCGCCGGTGAAGCTGTACACCACTCCGATGGTCCACCCCTCGGGGTAGATATTGCTCTCGCCAAAGTCCGCTTCAAAGGGCAACGACAGGTTCACTGCAGTGGCCACCACCTCGGAGCTGTTGCCCAGCCCCATCGAGAAGCCCTGGGTATCGTTGGGGAAAGGTGCGCCCAATCCGCTGTTGTCCGTCTCGGCGAGGGTGATATCGACCGAAGCGGAGGCATTTCCATCCGCCGGGTTGTAGCCGGCAGAGGCGTTTCCAGCGGCGTAGGTGTACTCCGGATCGGGGACACCGATGCACTCGACATCACCAGAGTTCTGCCCCGGAACAACAGAGGCGCCATCGACCACCACTACCGTGTCTACCGGAGGAGAACCCAGGGTGTCGCAGAAGGAGACCGAAGTGTTACCCTCAGCGGTGCAACTATAAGTGGCTACATTCAACTCGTAACCGGCACCGATGGGCAGGGTTGCACAACCGGTGAAGCAGATCACCACACCCGCAGTGAAGCCTTCGTCGAAGACGGAGACCTGATTGAAGTCAGGAGGTCCGCCATTTTTCACGGTGGCTGTGGTCGATCCGTCCGCCACACCGGTACAGGTGAGGAAGGCGGTGTCATTGCAAGCTCCGAAGGACCAGCCCTGCATCTCTCCACCATTGTTGTCGAGAGTGACAGAGAGATCTCCGCTCCCGTTATTGGGAATATTGCCACTGGAGATGTTGAGGACATAATCCTGCGCAGAAACGCCGGATGCGACCAACAGGAATGCTGTTACTAAAAGATTTCTCATGACTCTCTTTCAACGAGTTGGCGAAGCACAGCCATCAGATACACCTCAGGAGTGTCGCACAAATGTGATTAATATACTCATTCTCACCCATAGTGAATGAGCGAGGCTCTCGTTGCAAGTACTGCCAACGGAAGCCTCGCCCAAACTCATCGATGAGTACAGGATTGTCACACTTGACAACAATGAGTCGCTATTCCAACCAGACTCCATCACCCCTGCCATCCAGATCAAGAGGGTTCCCCCCCCACCTGGCGATGGAGTTCTATCGGAGTTCTATCTCATTCTCACTACCCGGAGCAGGATGAGCCTGCGCAATCTTCCGGTGTTTGCCCATCGACTTGACCACAACCAGGGAAGGGAGCGACCGGCATCGGTCCACCGATGAAACGGTACTGGATGACATAGGCCGGATCCCCGAGATCATTCATCCCATCGTCATTGGCATCACTGGAGATGCTGCAACTACTCGCGGCTCCTCCGGTGAACAACTCCGAGATCATCCAGATCACGTCGGCGATATTGACCACACTATCGCTATTGGCGTCTCCGCGGATCCAGTCGCTGGTGACCACTGGGTTGAGGGAGATGCTTCCGTCTGCCTGGGCAGCGGTCAGCGACGCACCACCGACCACCACGACATTGGCCACTGCTGGAGAACCGAGGCCGTCATCCCAGGTCAGTGAAGCGGTCGCGCCGACTTCATTCCCCGCCATGCTGCCGCCAGTCTCGTAGTCCACCGTGATCACCGTCGTCGCTGAAGGGAACGCCAGCACCACGCCACCCGTGAAGCTGTAAACCACTCCTGCAGTCCACCCTTCGGGGTAGATGCTGGTCTCGCCAAAATCAGCGTCGAACGGCAACGACAGGTTCACTGCGGTGGCCACCACCTCGGAACTGTTGCCCAGCCCCATCGAGAAGCCCTGGGTATCGTTGGGGAAAGGTGCGCCCAATCCGCTGTTGTCGGTCTCGGCGATGGTGATATCGACTGAAGCGGAGGCGTTACCATCCGCCGGGTTATAGCCGGCAGAGGCGTTTCCAGCACCGTAGGTGTACTCCGGATCGGGGACACCGATGCACTCGACATCACCAGAGTTCTGTCCCGGAACAATAGAGGCGCCATCGACCACCACTACCGTGGTCACCGGTGGAGAACCCAGGGTGTCGCAGAAAGAGACCGAAGTGTTACCCTCAGCGGTGCAACTATAAGTGGCTACATTCAACTCGTAACCGGCACCGATGGGCAGGGTTGCACAACCGGTGAAGCAGATCA
>CAVOEM010000203.1:0-5302 GCA_963694575.1 Planctomycetes bacterium UBA1146
AGACCATATCGCGATCTCCTCATGACAATCGTCCGGGGTCATTTTGATGGGGGCTGAACAATCGCTCGTACTCCTGTACACAGTAGCGATCGGTCATTCCTGCGATGTAATCGCACACCGCACGCTCCCTGCCGATCTCTGCGCATCGATCGAGGAAATCTCTGGGCAATTGCGCGGGTTCACGGACAAACTCCTGGAACAGTGCCGCGATCATTCTCCTGCCCTTTTGAGAAACCCTGACACAGTGCGGATCCCGATAGAGGCGATCATGAAGAAAGGTCTGAAGCTGTGCCTTCTCGGCACTCATCGCATCGGAGAACCCGAGTAGATCATCGGGAGCCGCCCGTACATCCTCGACACTCTGGATGTTGCGTTCTGCAATCCGCGCACTGCTGGTCACTACCAGATCATCGATCTGATCCGAGATCACACCCGAGATGGTTCTTGCGATCAGTACCCTGCGAGACAACGCCTCTCCGTACTGCTGTCGAACCGCTGCTTCCGATCGAGCAAAGATCTCGATCCCTCGCAATGCTTCCAGTTCCAGCACACCCGAACGCAATCCGTCATCGAGATCGTGACTGTCGTATGCGAGGGAGTCGCCGATGTCTGCCAGCTGCGCTTCCAGCGTCGGCGGAACTCCGGGCTCGAACTCTGCCAGCCCTGGCTCGTCGAAGCGTCCGTAGTGCTTGACGATCGACTCTCGTACCTCCCACGACAGATTGAGACCGAGAAACCCGGGATAACGATGTTCCAGTAGATCGACGACCCTCAATGCGTGGCGGTTGTGGTTGAAGCCACCATGAGAAGCCATCAGCTGGTCCAACTCCCTCTCACCGGCATGACCGAAGGGTGGATGACCCAGATCGTGTCCGAGCGCGATCGTCTCGACCAGATCCTCGTTGAGACCGAGACGACGGGCGACCGCACGAGAGACCTGTGCCACTTCCAGGGTATGGGTCAGTCGGGTGCGGTAGTGATCACCCTGGTGACTGGCAAATACCTGGGTCTTGTACTCGAGACGACGAAAAGCAGTGCAGTGGATCACTCTCTCCCGATCGATCTGATAGGCAGTTCGATGTGGCGCAGTCGGCTCTGGATGAACTCGACCACGACTACGAGCACTCTGCATCGCATAGGGTGCCAGCAGTTGCTGCTCCCGGGTGTGGGGGTCGAGCCAGACCTTTGCGGCGGGATCGGAATCCGACCCGGTCGTCTCGATCGATCCATCACTCATTCAACGGCCTCCCGATTTCTTTTGGACTCTTCTGATCATCGGTTTTCCCACCGGCAACAGGATCTCCGTTCCTGGAGCGATCGTCACGCCCTTCCAGCGAGGGTTGAGCGATTCCAGTTCGATCACCGAATAGCCGCGGTCGCGGGAGATCCACAGCAATGTTTCACCGCTGCCGGTTCGATGGATGACTCCCTGATCTTTCAATACCGGGATGGGCACTCTCTCTGGCGAAGTGGTATGACTACAGCCGACCACGCCAACCCACACCACACCAGCCCAGATCCCCAGCACCCACCACAGTAGTCTTCCCTTGCCCTTGCCGAGGAAGGAAGAGGTTCCCCCTTGCCCGACCCAGCGTTGCAGGAATTCAGATCGGTTCACCATGGTCATCGGTGGCCCCTCAACATCCCCAGGAATTAACGAGAAAAGATCCAACCTGAATATCCGCCCGGCCCTCGCTACGAGTGCCTCTCCACTGCAGCATAGCAGAGACCGGTGGTCAGCGGGATAGCAGCGGAGACAGTTGAGTCAGGAGGAGCGGATGCGGATCTCGGCGCAGGCGATCTGGAATGGACACGGAACAGCTCGTCCCGGTCGCATCTCCATCCGCGATGGTAGAATCGAGCAGATCTTGCCTCCCGGGCCCGCCGACATCGACCTCGGAGAAGCGATCCTCTGCGCCGGATTCGTCAATGCACATCTGCATCTCGACCTGTCACTGCCTCGCCCGACCGAGACGATGGTCGGATCCTTCGACGACTGGCTGCTCTCGGTGGTCGAGGCTCGCCAGCAACTGGGGGAAGATGGGCTGACGATCCAGGCCGCAGCAGGTGCCGAAGAAACCCTCGCCGGTGGCACCACCGCCATCTTCGACATCGATCCTGCCGGAGCTTCGATCACGGCGCTGACCGACAGCCCGCTGAGACGATTGCTGCTGCGCGAGGTGATCTCGGTCCACTCACAACCGGAATTCGATCTCGATCCTCTCGGTCACTTTCTGCGAGGCGGCGTCGATGCGAAACGTGAGTTGCGTGGCATCTCCCCCCACTCCTCCTACACCGTGCACCCCGAGCTGCTGGCGAGGTTGCTGCCGTGGTGTCGCCAGCACGATGTTCCGTGGGCGATGCACATCGCCGAACCGACATGGGAACGGCAACTGCTCGTCGATGGCACGGGGGAGGGCGCCAGATTTCTCGAAGGATTCGGAGCCGATCCGGCATCGTTTCGCCGAGGCCAGACGATGATCGAAGCACTGCGTGAATCGGGCGACCTGACCCGACACGGTCTCATCATCCATGGCAACGAATGCAGCGATGATGAACTGGCCGCGATCGGTGACTCCGGAGCGGCACTGGTGTGGTGCCCCCGCTCCCACGCCTTCTTCGGCAGAGCGCCGCACCCGGCGCCGGACGCCGTGAAAGCAGGAGTTCCTGTGATGCTCGGCACCGATGGCAAGGTCTCCTCTGGCACCCTCTCGATGCTCGATGAGATCGGTGCCGCTCGAGCGGCGGCCGTCGATCTCGACATCGAAACCATCTGGAAGATGGCGATCGTCCACCCGCGCCAGTGGCTGGCGCGGAGCGGCCATCCGGACCTGCTCGGTAGCGGCACGCTGAAGGTGGGCGATCCCGCCGACCTGGTCGCGGTGTCGATCCCTGACGGGGAGGGTCCGCTGCTGGAGCGGGCGCTCGCGGGCGAGGTGCTGGGCACCTGGATCGACGGGCGAGCGTTACAGCCGGAGTTGTTCAACGGTTCTCAGTAGCCCGCGAAGGAGCCGGACCCGTATCACTCCGAAGGAGTGAGTGATCTGGTGCCGTAATAGGTACACCCCGCGGTGATCGCAGCGACGGTCAAGTATCTCAACCACTCCAGATCGATGTCGTACTCGTGCTCCACCATCCCGATCGCGAAGACGGAGCCAAAAGCGAGACCGGCGGTGAGAATGCCGAAGATCAACAACCGTTTGGTGACCAAATTTCCTCCAGAGGTTCCTTCAGGGACGTAGATCGAGGAAGTACACCTCGGTGCCGGTGACTTCGATCGCTACTTCGAACCGACGACTCGCAACTCCATCAGCACCGCCCCGTGATCGGAGGGGAACTGCCGATCGGGCACCGGGATCGTGTCGTCCTCCCAGGCGATGGGATAGACCTGCCCCGCCACCGGCTCGAGTTTCCAACGAGTCTTGTCCCCCGCTTCACCTTCGCCTTCCCCATCGTTCGCCGCATCGGAATCGTGGATGTAGAGGCGGTCGATCCGCTCGAATCCCTGATCCTTGCCGCCGCTGGTGCGGTACATCGGCGACCAGGTGATGCCGGGCCGCTGGACCGGATTCGGATGGACCGTCCGGTAGCTGTCGACGAAGCCCGCATCGGCCATCGCGAGACTGACCGGCAGATCGAGGGCACGGCGTCGCTTGTAGGTACGGGCGGTGTCGGTAGTCCAGTCGAGATGCGACGGGGTGTTCCAGTCGCCACCGACCAGCAGCGGAATCGACAGGTCGAGATGGCCGACTGCATCCAACTTGGCGATGATGCGTTGGGCCTGGGGAAGTCGCTGCGATCGCACGAACTCCGACTCGAGCAGATCGCCATCGGTGATATCGGGGGTGTCGCGCAGTTTTGTCGTGATGTAGTCGCGGTAGTCGAGCCAGATGCTCCAGGCGATGAAGTCGCGCCCTTGATCGTCGACCAGTCTGGCCCCGACCGCGTGCCACGGTTCGTGGGTGAACCGTTCGGCGATGTCAAAACGGGTCAGGATGCAAAGATGCGGACTGTCCGCCTGCCACTGGTTCCAGCCGAGTTGCTCGGCGAGCCACGCGCCGAGCAGCGGCCGCTCCCCATCGATGTCGTAACTCTCCTGCATCAGCACCAGATCCGCACCGGAGTCGCGGATCACTGCCAGTGCCTTCTCGGCACCGTCGACCACGCTGTTGCCTCCGTTCAAGACGTTCCACACCAGCACCCGCATCGTATCGGCGGCGGCTGGCGCGACCGGCGCATCGCTCGATCGAGCCATCGGATGGGCGCAGCCAGCGGCGACCAGTGCGACCAGCGCAAAACAATGCCAGCCGAGCCGCCCCGGCCGGGTGAAGGAGAGGATTCTTCGATGCCAGGCGCAGGCGATGATCATGTCACTAACTCCTACAAGCGCTCTCGTTACGCGCGATCGGCCAATGGAAACGACCTGTCCACAGCAGTTCCTCGAGTGCCTGTCACCGACGAGGGGGGGGACCCACTCCGAGAATCCACTCCGGGGACCATACATCCATCAGTGGAGCAAATCACTGGCGAACCGCCCGGATGATCATCGTCTCACCGAGAAGGAGCGGAAGAGAGAATATGCTCTTCTTGACATCGTTACAGATGAGTTCGGTCTGCTCCATCTTGCCCCTGCGGTGGTAGACCAGCGAGGTCGCCAGGTACAGGAAGGGGGCCAGCGGCAGGTAGAGCCAGGAAACTGCCTTGGTCCGATTGGTGGCGACCTGCTCGATCTGGAAACCAGCGGAATGCAACAGATAGCGGATCTCAGGAAATGAGAGCAAACCGATGTGATGCAGAGGGCCAGGGTTATTTTCATCCAGTGGAGAGTTGCACTTGTTGTGGTGTCCGGTCAGCAGCCACTTCCAGCGCGAACGGATTGAACTGATGTTTGGCGTCGAGACGATGAACTCACCTCCCGGTCGCAAGACGCGGAGGACCTCGGCGATGAAATCTTGCTGCCGATCGATGTGCTCGATGCCATCGATGCAAACCAGGGTATCGACACTCTGATCCGACAATGGGAGTTGATCAGTCATATCCCCCTGGCGAAAGGAGCCGTGTTCGATTTCAAGACCATCCTCAATATCGATGGCGAGCACATCCTGATAAGCGTGATCCTTGAGACGCTGAACAAACGCTCCACTACCGCACGGAACATCTACAATCCGCGATTCAGGTCCATTTCCGACCAGTTCAAACACCGTCTCGTGGGTGTTCTTCGAGGTGTTGATGGAAATACCCTTGTAGTCTCTTCGCATCGCTCAAACCCCGCCTCGACACTCTTTTATGATGTTTCGCTTCC
>CAVOEM010000204.1:0-5242 GCA_963694575.1 Planctomycetes bacterium UBA1146
TATCGGCAATTCCGGGGGAAGCAAGGTGAGCGTGCCGATCGAATTCGACCAGCCGCTTTGGCTTCTGACCACCATCCCACTGCTGGGATTGTTGATCTACATCTCGTTGCGAAGCCGAGCAGGCTTGCCGATTGCCGTGAAAAATACTGCCCTATTGCTGCGCGGACTGGCGATCACCGCACTGGTGCTGGCGCTGGCCCGGACGGTCCATCTGACCGGTGGGGAGGGGTTGAGTGTTCTGGTGTTACGAGATCTCTCGGCTTCCGTGCCACGCCTCGTCTCCGACGATGTGATTTCAGAGACCTCGAAGCGACTCGGAGGTCTCGAGTACCCTGATCAGGTCTCCTTGATTTCATTTGCCAAGGACCAGCAACAAGAGCAACCGATGGCGACCAGGCTGGGCTCCGGAACTTCGGTCAGTCTCGACCGAAGTGGCTCAGATATCGCTGCAGCATTGAGATACTCTGCGAGCGCACTCGAGGGTAGTGCGCCCGGCGGTTCGCGGCGAATCATACTGATCAGCGATGGGAATTCGACTGAAGGAGATCCGGTACGAGAGGCGAAAAACCTCGCAGCAGCAGGGATCGTTGTCGATGTCCTGCCGGTGATTTATGACCATCCGAGTGAGGTGATTCTCGAGAGTGTAGAGGCGCCCGAGACGGTCAGGCCAGGCCAGGTCTTTTCCGTGGATACCATCATATGGTCCAGTTCTGCTGCGCCCGCAACCGTGGTTCTCGCCGATGGAGAGGGGGTCCTCGAGCGAAGGCCATTGACCCTGGAGGCGGGAAGGAATCGAGTCGCCTTCACCCTCACTGGAGGTTCCGCTGTCATCCAGCGATTGAAGGTCTCGGTGCATCCGGAGCCAGGACGAGACTCGTTGGAGCAGAATAACTTTGGCATCGGGCTGGTCAGAACGATCCAGCAGCCAAGAGTGGCTCTGGTGACCGATGATCCAGATCGCACCCTGGAGAAGTTGCTCATCTCAGGGAGCATCCATGTCGAGACGATGACTCCCGACCAACTTCCACTGGCTCCAGAGGATTACTACGGAATCGAAGCGTTGATCCTCGATGATGTCTCCGCATTCAGCATCGATCCCAAGCGAATCGCAATGCTCGAAAGGATGGTCCACACCACTGGCATGGGATTGTTGATGGTGGGGGGGCCGAACTCCTTTGGAGCAGGCGGATGGAGGGGGACCGAGGTCGAGCTCGCGCTGCCGGTGAAGATGGACATCCAGCAGCGCAAGAAACTCCCCAACGGAGCGCTGGCGGTGATCCTTCACACCTGTGAGTTCGAACTGGGAAACATGTGGGCGAGGAAGATCGCCTCTTCTTCCATCGCTCCGCTGACCCCGAAAGATGAGTTCGGAGTGCTGGTGTACAGCGGAGGAGTTGATTTCTGGGGAATCCCATTGGGACCAGTGGGGGACAAGGCGGCGATCCAGACCAAGATCAACACCCTGAGCCCGGCCGACATGATCACTTTCGGAGCCACGATGACTCTGGCCATCCAGGGGTTGTTGCAATCCAATACCTACTCGAAACATGTGGTGATCATCTCCGATGGCGACCCGAGCCCCCCGGGGAAGAGTTTGCTGGACGCCTATGTCGAGGCGGAAGTGACGATCTCGACCATCTGCATCAAACCTCATTCTGGCCCCTCGGCGACTGCCGCGATGAAGAAGATTGCGAGCTACACAGGGGGGCGATACTACTTCATCGATGATCCTGCAAGGCTGCCACAGGTCTTCTTCAGGGAAGCGCTAGAGGTGAAGCGCAACTTGATTTCCGAAGAGACATTCACTCCTGCCGTCGTTGAGAGTGCCGGTCCGATCCAAGGTCTGGAGTCTGGCTTCCCTCCGCTCCATGGCCTCGTGCTGACCACCATCAAGCCCCTCTCGAAACTGGTACTGGTCAATCAAGAAGAGGATCCATTGCTGGCACTCGGAAGGCATGGGGTTGGAAAGACTGCCGCCTTCATGAGTGATGTGAGATCTCGGTGGAGTGTCGAGTGGCAAGGCTGGAGTGGTAATTCTACCTTCTGGACCCAGTTGATTCGTTCCATCTCCAAAGAACTGGATTCTGGAGTTCTCGAGATCTCACACTCGGTCGAGGGAGATTCAGGTCAGGTGATCGTCGATGCCATCGATCCCGAAGGGAGATTTCTCGATGGGTTAGAGCTGGAGTGTGTCTTGATCAGCCCGGACCAATCGCAGCGTAAGGTCGTCGTCAATCAGGTGGCACCAGGGCGATACCTCGGGAAGTTCGATGCTGCTCAGGAAGGATCGTATCTGGTCCATGTCAATCATGATGATGGACAGGGCAACATCGGTGGGCAGACCAAGTCGATCTCGGTGGGGTACCCGGCAGAATTTCGGGCACTCCAAAGCAACGAGGATCTGTTGAAGCGGATCGCCGAAGCCTCTGGAGGGAGAATCTTGACTGGTGCTGATAATCTGCTCGATCGCTCCTTGCCACGGCGAAGGGATCGCAGTCCGCTGTGGCATTATCTGGCCATCTGTGGATTGTCCCTGTTCTTCTTGGACATCGTGGCGCGGCGAGTCCAGATGAGGATTCCGACGCTCAAGAGATCCTCGAAGCCGACCACCCAGGAAGAGGTGGAACCGACACCGCAGGTCCGTAGGGCCATCGCTGCAAGTAGAAAACCGAGCGCAAGACCCTCTGAAGTGGAACCGAAGGAGGATCTGACGGTGCCCAAGGAAACCCCTGAGGAGGCCGAACAGCAGTCCCAGGATCTCCAGAAATTGATCAAGGCGCGCCGCAGAAAGCGGAAAAAGGATCAATGACCCGATGATCTCATCGATCGGCGGATCGGGTCCGGTTGACGATGGCCCTCCTGACCCCCAGCATCTACCGGTATCCCCACGCTCTGTGTCCGGGGAGGGAGGTCGATTGTCCTTGCGATCCACATCCTCGACCGTCTCCAGTAGGGAGAGCCACGCGACATCCGCAAAGCTGTCGGTGGTGGCTGCCGTGCTGAACGAGAAGGAAAATCTCGAACCATGGTTACAGAATGTCGGCTGGGCCGACCGGATCGTGGTCATCGATCATGGAAGTGAGGATGGATCGCGTCAGTGGCTAGAGCAACATCCGCAAGTCGAACTGATCGACGCTCCCAGGGGGGAGGGTCTGATCGAGGATATCCGCCGTCTGGGCTTGGATCAGATTTCGGAGGGTTGGATTCTGGTACTGGATCTGGACGAGAGAGTCACGGATGAGTTGCGTCAGGAGATCGAACAATTGCTCGAGTCAGACCGCCACGAATCTGGATTCAGGATTCCGTTCAGGCATTACTTGCTCGGGAGTTGGCTTCGGTATGGTGGCTGGAATGATCAACATTTGCGGTTATTTCGTGCCGGACTGGGCGACTACATACCGGGGTTGATTCACTCCGAGGCGACTGTTGAGGGCGCCATCGGCGAACTGTCAGGATCGGTATTACATTTCGCCCATCCAACGATCCATGATTTCCTCGCAAGAATGAATCGCTACACCAGCCAGAGCGCCGAGTCACTGGCCAGAGGTGAGGTGGGTGGGTTGCGAAAAAGAGCGATGCTGCGACAGTCGAGGTGGTCCTGGTTTCGGGCCAGCGCTTCGATGTTCTGGGTGCGATACATCAAGGATCGTGGCTTTCGTGATGGAATGCCTGGATTCGTCGTGGCAGTGCTACTCTCTGCGTACATCTTCATCGAGCAGGCCAAGGCGTGGGAAGTACGACTGGAAAAGGAGGCCTGATGGGGATTGAAAATCAGCGCCAACCTTCGGGAATCCGCAGATTGTTGGGCTATGCCCTTCCTCATTACAAGTCGATCATCGCCATCGTGCTGCTGATGTGCGTCTATGCCGGTGCCAACAGCCTCAGGCTGGGAGCGGTCGGGCTCGTCATCGACGGGGTGATCGCACCGAGCGAAGACGGTTCTCGCGGTCGGACGCTGGCGCTGTTCGAGGATCACCTGTTACCGCACCTTCCAGGGGACATCCGGTTACCGGAGCGGACCGAAGCTCGTTTCCCGATCGAGAGAGCGTTGGTGGTCGGTTTTCCTGCGGTGGATCCGGATGGCGAAAGCGACACCGCTCTGGATCAGATCAGGGATCAGGTCTGGGATCAGGCCTATCTGGTGACGGCTCAACTTCGAGACGGTGGCACGGTGGCGGATATTCGCGCCACCAGAATCGAACTAGATGGAGTCTTCGAGTCGAAGGTACGTTCCATCACTTCAGCACAGTTGAGTGGTTTTGATATCGATCCTGGTGATCGCTCTCCCGACAGTGCAGTCATTGCAGAGATCGACGGTTCGGGACACCTACTGGTCCAGAACGGATCTGCCGGAACCGGTTCACTTCAACTGCTGTGGTCAGTGTCCCTCTTCATCGCAGTACTTTCTTTGGTTGTGGCCACTACCAGTTTCTACCGGCTGATCATGGGGCAACGAGTGAGGATCCAGGTGGTGGTGGATATTCGCAACCAACTGTTCCGCTTCCTTTCGTGTCAGTCGATCGAGTTCTTCGAATCGCGTCGACACGGTGACGTGGTCTCGCGCGCGGTGGGCGATGTGACGAGCGTCTCTGCCTCGGTGCAGTTGCTCTTTGGTGAAATTCTTCAGAGCCCCCTGACCATCCTCTTCTCCCTGGCGGTGGCCTTCATCGCCTCCTGGCAGATGACCTTGGCTGCAATTCCTTTGCTCCTCCTGCTGGCGATCCCGGTGTTTCGCCAGGCAAAAAAGGTCCGGACTCGTTTCCGAGGGGCTCTCTCCCATGCTGGAGAGACGACAGAGGAGTTGTCCCAACTGCTCTCTGGAATCAGGGTGGTGAAGAGTTTCGGGCTCGAGGAGCAACGTCAGAAGGAGTTTGAACGTACCTCTGATAATCTTCGGCGTGCTCAGGTCAGTACCGAGGTCGCTCGGGCCAAGGGCAGGAGCCTGGTCGAGGGCCTGTACAACTTGATTGCAGCGTTTGCCATTGCCGTCGGAGGCTGGGTGATCATTGATGGAATCGTCGATGTGACCTTCGGCGATTTTGCAGTGTTCATGGCGGCAATCTTGTCCTGCTATACCCCCATCAAGAACCTCGCGAGGATGGGGAGCACCATCGCTGAATCGTCGGCAGCGACCGATAGGATCTTCGAGGTTCTCGATACTCCTCTTTATGTGGTAGATCGCCCCGAGGCCACAGCGATGCTCCCCTTCAGCAGTGAAATCGAATTTCGAGATGTATCCCAT
>CAVOEM010000205.1:0-5209 GCA_963694575.1 Planctomycetes bacterium UBA1146
CGGGATCAGTGGTTGGCCAAGTTCCGGGATCGCCAGAGATTTCAAACCGCCGAGGAATCCCTGCCGGATGTCCTCTTCCTCGAGATCTTGTGGGGCGACCTGTCGAATCGAGCAGGTATGCGTTAAAAATGTGGTCAGGATCTGCATCGCAAAGGGAGCCAGAACTCTATCGACCCGATCTCCAGCATCATCGATGAGGAAATCAGAAGCCCAGTTCTCGATCTGTTCCTTGATCCATCGGTCACTCATCCGGTGGGTCCCTTCCGCAGCACAGCATCCCTCAGGTCAACAGCGCATGCCAGTCTCCATCGGGAGTGCTCTCCCTCTATCTGGATGATCTACCTTCCAGTATATTGCCACGTGTTGATAAATTTCGAGTAACGATGGCAGAATGGTGGCCCTGCGCCAAACCTTGCACCCGATCTGAACCCGTGAAAGGGAGATACGGATGAATTTCAGAATCCAATTGTTGGTCCTCTTCATAGCCCTGTGGATTCCAATCTGCGGCGCTCCTTTGGGTCCATCTCAGTGCTCACTGTTGGGCGCACAGGAAGCGGACTCGCCGGATCAGAAGGCCAAGGCCGCAGATGTCTACGACGAGAAAACCAATGCAGGAGACGACATTGCCGCAGCAGTGGCTCGAGCAGCGAAGAATCACAAGCGAGTGCTGGTGGTCTACGGAGGAAACTGGTGTGGTTGGTGCGTGAAACTCGATGAGTTCTTCAAGAAAGATCGATCGGTGGCCAGAACACTTCGTTACGAGTACGAAGTAGTGAAGGTCGACATCGGAAAGTTCGACAAGAACATGGAACTGGTCGAGAAGTATGGTGCCCAGTTGAAAAAGGGTGGTGTTCCCTATCTGACTGTCCTCGATGGTACGGGAAAGATGATCACCAACCAGAACACTGGTGACCTGGAAGAAGGGGATCATCACGATCGCGCAAAGGTAGAAGCTTTTCTGAATGCCCAGAAATCACCCCCCGTCGATGCCGAGAAGGAACTGGCGAAAGCTCTGAAGCAGGCGAGTAAGGATGGTCGCAAAGTTCTTCTTCATCTGGGTGCTCCCTGGTGAGGTTGGTGCGGCAAACTCGAGGAGTTCCTCGACACCCAGGTAGTGGCCAGCACGCTGAAAATTGATTACATAGACCTCAAAATTGACACCGACCGGATGACCCACGGGAAAGAAGTGGCTGCCAGAATTCGCGGCAAGCAACAAGGCGGTATTCCATGGATGGTGGTCCTTGACGGCAAGGGGAAGACCTTGATCACCGGAGATGGCCCCGAAGGGAATATCGGATGCCCCGTCTCCACTGGTGAAAGAGCACATTTCATCGAGATGCTTCAGAAGACAAGGAATCTTCTGAACGAATCTCAGGTGGCCATCATCGCCGCACAACTACAACTATTCGCGGACAAGATCACGGCCAGCAGGAAGCGTTGAATCGAACCGAAGAAGTGCGCTTTTCGATGGCACAGTCGCCTATCCATAGTGAGTATCCGTTGGGCCCGACCGGCTGCTGAGCAGTGGGTCGGGTCATCGACTCGACTACCGAACTGCTTTGCCATCTGCGGAAGCCATCTCTCCTTGCATCCGCTTAAGCCATCTCTCCTTGCATCCGCTTAAGCCATCTCTCCTTGCATCCACGAGTCTTTACTCCAGTCCGCCCAACAGGGACTTCTCCGGGGGGCATTACTTTGTCAGGTTAGTCAGCCTCGACGGATGATATCGGTGCCATCTCCCATCGAGGTGATAAGGCGGGATCGTTTCGATGGTCTCACCACGGAAGTTGTAGGGTGACGAGGTCTGGCCCGGTAAGTGGTCCTCTGCTGAAAATGCAACTACAGTCGATTCTGTGCCTGAGTGGCGGTCAGTTCGATCAGCAGCAGCCCTGAAGAACTCACCGTGTCGGGCTCTTTTCCTTACCATCCGGTGGGTAGTTCCAGTTTAAAACGGAACAATCATGCCATGAGAGATATATATCCAATGTGGTTCAACTGTGCACTCACCCTGAGAAAATCATGGACAGATTCGGTGCTGAGCCTACTTATTGATGGATAGCGAGTAGTGGCCGGGTTCTATCGGTCACAAGTACGAGGAAGTGTAGTCAGGCGATATATATCAATTTGGTTTGGGATGGATCATCTATCCCGGCCAGGGAATCGGGTGGAATCGTCTTTGACAAGGGAGTTGGGCGGCCATTAGGTCCAATAGTTTGCAATGGAGTAGCATTATGAGGTTCACATTTTCAACATTCACGAATTTTAGATCGAATCCGATCTTGGTTCTGATCTGCTTCCTTTCGGTGCTGGCATCTGGGTGTGGCGGTGGCGGATCAACCAGCGTCATCATCGCTCCGGAGGCTGCATTTTTGGCCACTCCTACCAGTGGAGTCTATGACCTGGTGGTGACCTTCTCCGAGAATAACGTCGGAGAGATCGAAAGCAGGCTATGGGATTTCGGTGACGGAAATACATCTACGGATCAGGATCCTACTCATACATATACCTCTCCGGGTATCTTTGCGGTCTCCTTGACCGTGACAGGGCCGGGAGGAACCAGTACGTTCACCTGTGATCCCTGTGTCGAGGTACTCGAGTTGCCACCGACCGCAGGCTTCGATGTCACGCCAACCAGTGGTACTTACGATCTCCTGGTGTCCTTCACCGATGCCTCCACTGGGGTCATCACCTCGAAATTATGGGACTTTGGAGACGGAACTACTTCCGAAGAGGAGAATCCGAACCATCTCTACACCGAGGCCGGAACCTACAGTGTGTCTTTGATGGTCACAGGACCAGGAGGCGGAGACACGATGGTGTGCGATTCTTGCATCACCGTGCTGGATCCTCCCCCGGTGGCCAATTTCCTGGTCACACCGACCAGCGGAGCCGGACCACTGGAAGTGGCTTTCACCGGTCAGTCGACCGGCGTGATCAGTTCCAGGCAATGGGACTTTGGAGATCCAGGGAGCGGCACCGAGAACAACTCGGATCAGGTCAGTCCCTTTCACATCTATCAGCAACCCGGAACTTACCAGGTCACCTTGGTCGTCACTGGGCCAGGGGGAGAAGACACTTCAATTTGTAGTTCCTGCGTCGTCGTGACGGATGAGGAATCTCCGGAGATTCTTGACATGCCGATGGACATGCTCCTCGGTACAGATCCAGGAGAATGCCAGGCGGTAGCCAGTTGGATCGAGCCGACAGCCACTGACAACTATGGCCTCTCGACTCTGGTGAGTGACCATCTTTCTGGAGATGCATTCCCGGTGGGGGAAACCATCGTGACTTACATCGCGACCGACCTCGCAGGAAATGAAACTTCGAGCTCTTTCTCGGTATCTGTGGAAGATCAAGAACCTCCCCAACTGATCGGCATGCCTTCCGACATCGACCTGGACAGCAGTCCTGGCCTTTGTTCTGCAGCTCATGTCTGGGACGCACCGACTGCCATCGACAACTGTGGAGTGGCGACATTGACCTCGGATCACCAATCTGGGGATACCTTTGCACTGGGTACTACCACTGTGAGCTACAGCACCACCGATATTCACGGCAATACCATCTCCGGTTCCTTCACGGTGTCGGTCCATGATCTGGAATCTCCATCGATCAGTGGATTGCCCGCAGAGATGTCACTTCAGAGTGAACCAGGGTCCTGCAGTGCGATGGCCAGTTGGACCACGCCCTTGATCACCGACAATTGTGGAGTGGCCAGCAGCGGAGCTGATTTTGCATCCGGTGATACCTTTGGGATCGGTACTACAACGGTGACTTACACTGCGACCGATAACAGCGGTAACAGCAGCACCTCAGCATTCATGATCACGGTCGAGGATACCGAAGATCCGACGATTTCTGGAATGCCTGTCGACTTGACCGTCGAGAACGACCCCGGGTCGTGCGGAGCGATGGTGACCTGGAGTGAGCCACTGGTGGAGGACAATTGCCCCGGTTCTGAGATCAGTAGTGATCAGATGTCCGGGTCGATCTTTGATCAGGGCACCAGCACCGTGACCTATACCGCGATGGATCAGGCGGGAAATACCTCGACCAGTTCATTCACCGTGTCTGTGCTCGATAGCGAGAGCCCGGTGATCTCGGGGATGCCCATCGATATGAATGTGGAAAATGATCTCGGATCTTGCGGTGCTGTGGTGAACTGGATGGATCCGACTGCCAGTGATAACTGCGGAGTGCCGGGCCTCACGAGCGATTTCATCAGCGGAACGATGTTCCCCATCGGTGACACGGTGGTGAGTTTTCTCGCCACGGATGACAGCGGAAATACGACCACCGCTTCCTTCACGATCACTGTAACGGATACCGAGAACCCGACGTTGATGGCCATCCCAATGGACATCGAGATCTCCACGGATCCGGGTCTTTGCAGTGCAATCGCCACATGGAGTGCACCCGTCACTGTCGACAACTGTGGTATTGCGAGTCTGGTTGCAGACCATTCTTCTGGAGAGAGTTTTCCACGGGGAATGACATCCGTTACTTACACCGCCAACGATGACAATGGGAACACGGTATCTGTCTCGTTCACGATCACCGTGACCGATGATGAAGCACCGATCATCTCAGGGATGCCGACGGATATGACGGTTGAGAGTTCAAGTGGATCCTGTAGTGGAACGACCAGTTGGATCGATCCCCTGGTCTCTGAAAACTGTGGTTCTGCCACACTGGAAGTCGATCAACGCCCGGGGTCTCGTTTCCCAATTGGGTCTACAACTGTGAGTTATACGGCCATCGATAGTTCCGGAAATTCGTCGACCAGTTCCTTCACGGTTACTGTTCTCGATACCGAGAGTCCGACGATTATTGGTCTGCCGATGGACCTGATTCTTGATAATGATCAGGGATCTTGTGATGCAGTGGCGACATGGGCCGAGCCGACAGCTAGCGACAATTGTGCTGTGCTGAGTATGACGAGTGACCATGTCAGCGGATCCGCCTTTCCCCAGGGAAAGACCTTAGTCAGTTACCTTGCCACCGATGAGAGTGGCAACACCACGAGTAGTTCCTTCTCCATTACCATCCTCGACACCGAAAGTCCGACCATCTCTGGGCTTTCCGGGGATCTGAGCATCGAGAACGATCTTGGAATTTGTGGCGCAGTGGTGAGTTGGACCGAGCCTGTTTCCAGTGACAACTGTTCGGTGCTCAGTCTCGCTGGAGACCACCTCAGTGGGTCCACTTT
>CAVOEM010000206.1:0-5158 GCA_963694575.1 Planctomycetes bacterium UBA1146
CAGCCGTGCAGAGGGCCCACTGGATGGGGACTCTGCTCGTACCACCATCACTCGATCTGATCTCACGCCATCGGATCTCACGTCAGCTACCCTCACGCAACAGCGGGGCTATCGTCCCTCGACGCGCAACGCATCCAGTCGTTGGTGGCCCAGAGCCTGTGGGTTCCTGCTCGACCTCCCGATGTCTCTGGCTTACCTACTCCTGACTCCATGGTTGATTCATCTGGTCTTTATTCGTGGAAGAGCGTTCGGCTCGATACTCCAGCGCCTGGGATCATGGAGCATCTCGTTGCCTGTTCGAGAAAGGATCTGGATCCATGCTGCCAGTGTCGGGGAGGTGAGAGCGGCGGTACCCCTGATCCGGTCCTTGCAAGAGACGCGCCCCGGATCTGAGATCGTGATTTCTACCATGACTACAGGTGCCAGCGATCTTGCTCGAAAGTTGAACTCCGGAGTGCAGGTTCATCTTCTGCCTCTCGAGTTGTCGCCATGCATCCACAAGATGTTGAGCCGATTGCGACCGGACATCCTGGTGCTGGTGGAACTGGAATGGTGGCCCAACCTGTTACTGGCCTGCCACTCCCGATCGATTCCGGTCGTCGTGGTCAATGGACGTGTGAGCGAAAAGGGAGTCAAGCGCCTGGCCTGGCTCGGTCCGCTGGCTTCCTGGATGGCCCGTCTTCCTCTGAGAGTTGGTGCTCGAAGTGAAGTGGATGCCGAGCGATTCCTTCAGCTGGGTACCGCACCCGAACGGATCCAGGTCGCTGGAGATCTCAAGTTAGATTCCTTGCGAGGGCCCGATCCTCTCGAGCATCGAAGAGAACTGGAGCAAGAGAGAGGGTACCCAGAGAATCAGTTTCGCTGGACCGCAGGATGCACTCATCCGGGTGAGGAGGAACAGGTTCTCGAGGCACATGCAGTGCTGCTCCAAAAATTCCCAGGCAGCCAGTTGATGCTGGGCCCGCGCCACGTCGAGAGAGCGGCGAAGGTGCTGGAGCTGGTTCGACGTGCAGGATTGACCGGAGAGCTGGAATCTGTTGGTGCTGGGTCCAGAGCATCGGTGATCGTGATCGATCGACTGGGTCAACTCGATGAGGCCTATCGAATCTCCGATGGTGCATTTGTCGGCGGAAGCCTGGTGCCGCGAGGGGGGCATAATCTGCTCGAGCCGGTGGCGGCGGGGTGTCTCACCTGTCATGGCCCCAGCATGTCAAATTTCATCGACATGAAGGCACTACTGGCCCTGCATTCTTCGGTACTGGAGGTCAGGGATGGGAGCCAGTTGACGCAACTGGTATGCCGCTGGGCGGCACAGGGCGGTGCCGAGCCGGGACAGCGGCAGCAGGCGCTGGAACTGGTCGAGAAGCTCGGAGGGGCCGCAGGCAGGTGCTCAAATTTGTTGTCAGAAGTGCTGAGTTGAGGGCGATCCCGGTTGGCGGACTCCCATCGAGTCGCTAGAGTATCTCGTTCAGTCGCCCGCACCGATCAGCTCGATCTGTCGACGGGTGCCAGCAAATTGAGCTCAGCTGGCGTGGAGTCACGGATTCTCCTGAACCGTTTCCTTCCTCGCCCTAGGGAAGGAAGCTAGATGTTGATCGAGAACGCCTTTTTCACCTCTGAGTCCGTCTCCGAGGGACACCCGGACAAGATGGCTGATCAGATTTCCGATGCAATTCTAGACGCATTTCTTGCGGGGGATCCCCAGAGTCGGGTGGCGTGCGAGACGATGGTCACCACCGGATTGGTCGTGATTGCCGGCGAAGTCACGAGTCAGGCCACCATCGATATCCCAGCACTGGTTCGTGGAGTGATCCGGGACATCGGATACACCGACTCTTCGATGGGCTTCGATGCCGAGACTTGCTCGGTGATGGTTTCCCTCGACAAGCAGAGTCCCGATATCGCCATGGGTGTAGACCGAGACGGTGCCGGTGATCAGGGCATCATGTTTGGATATGCCTGCGATGAAACAGAAGAACTGATGCCAATGGCGATCTCTCTCTCCCACAAGTTGGTGGCGGAGCATGCTCGCGTTCGCGCAGCGGGCAAGGCTCCATTCCTGCGGCCGGATGCAAAGAGCCAGGTGACTGTTGAGTACGTCGATGGGGTTCCAAAACGAATCGACGCCATCGTTTTCTCGTCTCAGCATTCGGACGATGTGGGCAACGAGGAACTCCACGGCTTTATCAAGGACAACATCATCAAAAAGGTGGTTCCCGCCAACTTGCTCGACGAGAACACCAAGTACTTCGTGAACCCGACGGGCAGATTCGTCATCGGTGGCCCACAGGGAGATTGCGGACTGACCGGACGAAAGATCATCGTGGACACATACGGCGGAATGGGCCGTCATGGTGGAGGAGCCTTCAGTGGAAAGGATCCATCGAAGGTCGATCGGTCTGCCAGTTACATGGCTCGATTCGTCGCAAAGAACATCGTCGCTGCCGGCCTGGCGCGACGTTGCGAAGTACAACTGGCCTATGCCATTGGAGTCGCAGAACCGATGTCGGTGCTGGTCGAAACTTTTGGCACCGGAACCATCGCCGATGGTGAATTCGAGAAGTTGGTGCGTGAAGTCTTCGATTTGACTCCAAGAGGAATCATCTCTTCGCTAGACCTGAAGCGCCCGATTTACCGGGCGACTGCAGCTCATGGTCACTTTGGCAGGGTGGGTGAAGGATTCCCATGGGAGGGTGTCGGCAAGGTCGAAGCTCTCAAGGTGGCTGCTTCCCAGGCTGCCGGAAACTGACCCCGACACCATCCGACCATTTCGAGCGACATCGCCTTCGCATCAGAGGGCGATGTCGTTCTTCAATTTGATACGGGTCATTCGATGAGGCCGTGCTGCTCGAGCCACCGCTGAAGTGCGGAAATCGATTGGTCCCCCAGTCGATGACCATCGGAGTGCCAGGATACCTCGACGTCGGCGTCGGCTTGTTTCAACTTTTGAATCGATTCCTTCACCGGCTCCGGCCCCGTCAATGGGTCCTGGTCGTCATGCAAGAACAGTATTGTCGGGAGATCACCGCTGGAGATCTCGTCGCCAAGGAACTCGTGCTTCAATCGAGCCGATGCGATGACGCAATTTCCAAATCGATTGCGATGGCGACAGGAGACGAAACCGGCCAGGTATCCTCCCTGACTGAATCCGAGCAGAACTATTTTATCTGACGAGATTCCCGATTCTCGCTGCACAGTATCGACGATTCCCAGAAGGTCAGATTCAGACTGGATCAGAGATTCGCGGAAGCGAGGCTGGTCACCGGTGTAGATGTACCAGGAGTGACCTTCACGAGTTCCATCTCGGCCCCTCACTTCGTGCAGGTGGGGCCCATCCGGCACCACGATGTCGGCGCCTCTCGAGGCCAGGTGTTCCAGTCGTTTCAGGATGCTGGAACCATTTTGTCCCATGCCATGGAGGGCGATGACACAGCACCGAGTGCTGTGATCCGCATGTTTCCACTGCCATCGAATCGGATGGCTGAATTCCCTGGAACGGCTCTCTAAATTGGCCAGAAGATCCTCCCTCGGCTCGCAAATGAGTCGATTCGATTGTAAGGTAATTGTGAGGATGTCGGGAGATCCCCTCGATCTTTCACTCCCTGCCATGTCTACAGAGAGAAAAGGCTTGAAGCATGCACCAGAGCGAAGAAAACCCGCGATCGATCCAGCTTGGAGATGTGGCTCCTGATTTCGAGGCGGTCACCACCCATGGGCCGATCCGATTCTCTGACTGGCACGATGGCCGCTGGACAATCCTTTTTGCGCATCCGGCGGATTTCACTCCGGTTTGCACTTCGGAGTTCATCGAGTTCGCCAAGATCGAGAATGAGTTGGAAGCCAGGGGAGTCGCATTGTTGGGGTCCTCGATCGATAGCATCTATTCGCATATCGCATGGCTGAGGGATATCGAGGAAAAGATGGGAGTGCAGGTCAATTTCCCCTTGATTGCAGATCTGAGCCAGGAGGTCTCGAAACTCTACGGGATGCTCCATTCGTCGACCTCGACCACCGCTCCGGTGCGGTCACTCTTCTTCATCGATGGGGAGAGAAAGGTGCGTGCGATCATCACCTATCCACCCGAGGTCGGAAGATCCTTCACCGAGATTCTGCGGGTCATCGACGCATTGCAGGCTGCGGATAAGTTTCAGGTGGCATGCCCTGCCAACTGGACTCCGGGAGAGGATGTAATCGTTCCTCCTCCAGCGACCAGTAACGAGGCGAGAAGCCGACTGGAAGATCCCGACATCGAGTCTCAGAGCTGGTATCTATCGAGAAAGCAGATCTGAAGCGAGATGATTGCAGGTCAGCGATCAGGGGCAGTGACTGTAGATCTCGCAGCCAATTCCAGCCTCGCCGGCGGGGTCTGCTCCACAGGTGGGGTAGGGCGCGCTCGGCTGAGGACCCTCCAAGAACTGGTGATTGATCACGAAAATGACATCCCCGATATCCACGACAGCATCTCCATTGGTATTCGCTGCGGATCGACAAGGCGGTTGGTTTCCTCCACCGAAGAAGTATCCAATCAGGAAGATCGCATCCGCGAGATTCAGGCTTCCGTCATCATTGGAATCGCCACGGATGAATGCCGCCGAATCGATGAAGCAGATGTTGCCCGCTTCTAACTCTGGAATGTTGGAGATCCCTCCGATGGTCAGGACGTTTTGAATCACAGGATGCCCCATGGTGTTGACCGGGGTGATCTCGGAACAACTGCCGACCAGTGCGTTATCTGGAGTGGTCAAGAACTGGAATAGAGCGATCGAAACATCAATTCCAGGATTCAGTACCTGGCCACCAAAGGGCGGACTGAAGTCAAAGATGGCAGCGCAGGCAGCCCAGCCGATCCCGGGAGAAAACTGATCGTCATTGGTCGAAGTGAAGAACTCGACCTGAAAGGGAGCCAGCTCGGCCTCGATGTCGAGACCAGTCGTGGTCACCTGATTGAATGTGAAGATGTTGGAATTCCAGCTCAGTGCGCACTGGTAACCCTGCACAGGTGAGAGGTTGTTGAGCCGAACGGTGACATCGACGGTGGATCCAGGAATCGCCGTGTTGTCGTCGACATGAATCAGGTTCTGCCCAGAGACAGTGGCTGAGAAGTAGATGGCCGCGGCGATGACCGCAGGGATGAACAAATTACGCATTTTTCCTCCTC
>CAVOEM010000207.1:0-5155 GCA_963694575.1 Planctomycetes bacterium UBA1146
ATGAAAACGTATCGGTCATCCGATTGAAACTGGAAGGGCCTCCCGTGGTGGACAATGCGTTTCGCCCCAACAGCAAGGGAGTTCTCAAGCTTCACGCATCGAATGCGGAAATCGACGGAGGAAAACTACGCCTGGAAACCCTTCAAAGCCCCGGACTGGAAGATGAACCCAATCTCGGTTACTGGGTCGACACCTCGTCCACGGCCAGCTGGACGGTGGTGACCGTGCCTGGCCAGAAGTACATGGTCGATGCGCTCTGTGCCGTCAAATCAACTTCGACCGGTGGCCATCTTTCGATTCAGCTGGGAGCCAACCGATCGAGCCACAGCATCGATCAGGAAACCGGAGGCTGGAATCAATTTGAATGGCAGAAATTCGGAGAGATCACCGCTACCAGTAATCGTGATCAACTGACTCTGAAGGCACTCGAGGTCGGCCCTGAAGCCTTGATCAACATCCGCCAACTGATCCTGACGCCGATAACTCAGGAGTGAGAGGCTACCGATCGATCCCTCGGGGTCAGCATCTTCTCGATACGGACCGAGTATCGATAAAGAACAGGGACCACCAATAAGGTCATCATGGTGGCCACCATCAACCCTGAAACAAACACGGTGGCAAATGGGCTCCACCTCACATCGAAGTGGGGAATCCCGATGGCCATCGGGAGCAACCCCGCAATCGTCGACACGGTGGTCATCAAAATTGGCCTCAACCGTTCATGACCTGCAAGCCTCAACGCATCATCAAGACTCTCACCCTCGGATCTCCTGCGCTGGATGAAATCAACGAGAACGATCGCATCGTTGACGACGATCCCTGTCAGCCCGACCATTGCGATCCCACCCAGAATCGTGATGTAAGATCTTTCCGCTCTGATCATTCCATCCGGAAGTAGATCGGAGAAGAGTGCCAGCACCGACATGACGATGACCACTCCGGTGAAGGCAAAGGCGACGTTACTGAGAACCACAAAAGGATGGCTCCAGGAACGAAACTGCGTCGCCATGATCCAGTAGATGATGAAAATGGCGATCCACAAGGCGACCAGAAGACTCTCAAAGGAACGCTGGGTTCCCTGTGCTTCTCCTTCATAACTGAATGAAACACCCGATCTCAATCGAACCTCGTCACCCAGTTCCTGATCGATGACATAGGCCACCGAATCAGAGTTGACGACAGCATCCGGGGTCAGGTTGCCGTTGATGTTTACAGACCTCTGGTAATGGCGACGGCGCAGGATTCCCGGCTCACTTTCGCCACTCACCGAACCGACCTGGCCAAACCGAAGTACTCCGCCATCTTGTCCGCGGGTCAATGGCAAGTTGAGAAGCATGGTCGGATCGGACACCGCATCTTTCATGAATCTAACCCGGATCGGAATCTCATCATCGGAGCGCAGATAATCTCCTGCATAGATGCCATCAAAGGCACCCGCCACGAACAGTCGCACCTGCGCAGGATCAACCCGATGGATCGCCATGGCTCTATCATCGGGATTAAAATTCAACGCGGTCGTCTCTTGATCCAGATCGCTGGTCAAATCCACAACTCCCTCAAGACGTCCACCGACGCGAGATTCTTCCACCAGAAGTCGGTATGCACGACGAGCAATCTCATCCACTGCTTCAAGGTCACCCCCCTGGATCCGCACCGTCACCGGCGCACCGAGGGGAGGGCCATCCTTCTGAGCAGAGATCTCCAGCTGAACGCCACTGTCGAGCCACTTGTCGACCATCTGGTCTCTCAGAGCCTCGATGGCAACATTGGAGTCCTCGAAAGTTCGTGTTGCCCGAGGTGGAAATTCAGCCAGGATCAAACCCACCTGATGACTGAACTGCGGTCTGTAGGTGGTGTCCAGTTTCATTCCCGACAGACCCACCGCCGCCTCGACATAACCGGTCGCCCGCAGTTCCATCGAGATCTCGCGCACGATCCGGTCCGTCTCCTTGAGCCCGGTACCTGGTGGAGTGTTGACGCCGATGTTCAGGATCGATGAGTCCTCCGGGAAGAACACCAGTTTGAGCATCGGGCGCATACCGAGACCAGGTCCGATCACGCTCTGAGTGAGAACTCCTATCGATCCCACAAACAACAGAAAGGCGATCATGAGGACGCCGAACCCATGTTTCAGACTCCAGAGAAAGAACTTGTCGTATGCACGAGACAACTTTCCAGAGATTCCAGGACGGTTCAGGTAATTGTCGATGCCATCCGATGCATCCACCACATCCACCGGCTCCGGACCAAACAGACGATCCAGATCGTTGACATGTGAAGGCAGGATCACCAGACATTCGACCAAGCTAACCGCCAAAGCGGTGGCGACACTGATGGGTAGAATCGAAAAGAAATCACCGACAGTTCCGGTCATCAATAGCATCGGTAGGAATGCCGCGACCGTGGTCAGGGTTGCGGTGGTGACAGGGACGATGACTTCCCGTGTGCCATCGATGATGGCATCACGGGGACTCTTACCCTTCTCTCGATGCCTCCGGATGTTTTCCAGAACGATGATCGCATCGTCGACGATGATTCCCACCGTCAATACGAACCCGATCAAACTCACCTCATTGATGCTTCTGTCCATGGCATAAAAGACAATCAGTGTACCGAGCAAGGCGAACATGATTCCGCTGACGGTCAATACAGCCGATCGGCAAGTGAAGAAGACAAACAAGGCGAGCGAACCGAGCGCCACAAGTTCCATCGACAGATCTTGGCTAGAAGCGACCACGACCGTCGAGATTACGGTTAACAGTAAAGCCACAGCGGAGGAGGAAATCCCCTTCTTGCTGAGAAAGAAATACAGGCTCGCGATCACCAGGCCCATCGCCAGAAACAAACTATCGTGAAGCACTGACATCGAGTCGTTGATCTTGCGAGTCGAGTCGAGGATCGCATGCATCTCGAACGGTTCCGAAGCATGAGAGACCTTGAAGGTCTCCATCACCTCGATCACTTCGTTCCGAACCGTCTTGGCATTCGAGAGACTGTCCTTGAGAACCCGACAACCAATAGCCTCTCTTCCATCGAGACTGTTGCCCACCGCCTCCGGAATCGGCTGAACACCTGTGGAGAGCGGATCGACCAGATCTGCCACCGTGACAAAGGAGCCCTGCCCGTCGCTTCTGACCACCACATCGAGAACATCTGCAGGGTCCCTGGGACGTGTATCGATGCGGATCGTTCTCTCGCCGAGGGGGGTGTCAATCTGACCGGCGGGTTGTGAGCCACCACTGGCCGTCAGTGCTTGTAGGACCTCGGAAAATGTGACTCCGTAACGATCTAGTTTGCGGGGATCGAGAGGAACCTCGAACTGATCAAACTCCTCGCCCGCGAAATCGACTCGTTTGACCCCAGGAATTCGTTCCAGTTGATCCCTGAGTTCCTTGGCCAGGATGGTCAGAGCGCGCTTGTCGAGATCACCGTCCTTCTGATTGACCAGCATCACCTGGATCACCGGCACCCATGAATCGACATCCAGTTCCATGAAGATGGGCTGCAATGTCTTCCCGTTGACCTGAGGAAGTCCATTGAGTGCCGACATCACGCGGAAGCGGAACTGGTCGTACCCCGCCTCCATGTCACCATCATCATCGATCTTCACGATCACTTCGCTTCGCCCGGGAACCGAAGTACTGGCGACATATTCAGTTTCATCGAGACCCCGTATCGAATCCTCGATAGGGCGCGTGACCAATCTCTCCACTTCTTCGGCAGAAGCTCCCGGATACCTCAGGGTCACCTGAACCTGGCGAAAAGAATTGTTCGGGAATACCTCGACCGGCAGGCTTGGGATTGCCACCAGAACGGCATACATGATCATGCCAAAGAACACGACATTGATCGGGATCGAAAACTCGAGGATATGGGCAAGAAGTTTACGCAAGCTGACGGCCTCCTATGGCGCGACGATCACCGCTGCTGCCGGCAAATCTCCTGGCAAGACGATCCAGCCATCTTCATCGGATCGAACAGGTGTCACGACGTGCAACTTTCCATTCTCGGTTTTCAAGACCCATTGCTCAAGTCTGCGACCAAGAAAGCGATGCGGTACGCGAACACCCCCCGACTGGTTCGGAACATCGAGGGACACCCTCAACTCGATTCCACCGCCAGTTTCCAGCGGCTCGAGGTCTATCTCCTCGGCAGGAATCCGGATCACGACCCTTCGGCGCCGGGTGAGTAGATCGGGAATCGCCGCCACGAACTTCACCGTTCCAGCGATGGGCGCGCCACTCGATACCCTTTGGATCTTCAGCGGACCGGTAGAAAGAACCTGGATCTCCTCTTCCACCATCTGGACATCGATCTCGAAGTAGGAGAGATCGACGAACACCATCAGTGGCTCGCCCGGCACAACACCCGCTCCCGGCTCAGTATTGCGCTGCTCGACTCGCCACCCGGCCGGTGCTTTCAGGGAGAGTTTTTCAATTCTGGCCTCGATCACAGCGACCTCAGAAGCAGCCGCCAGCGATGCGGCAGCAGCGGCTGTGCGAGTAACTTGCGCGATCTCTAACGAAACCCGAGCTTCTTCTTCGGCGAGGATCGCCTGATCGAGAGCGCTCTCGGAGGCATCGCCGCGGGTGTGTAGTTCTCGGATCCGCTGCAGATCCCTGCTGAGGATCCGGGCCGCGGTCTCCATCTTGCGCGTGACCAACTCCGCCCTGAGCTCTTCATTCCTGGAGATTTCGAGGGCGATCTGTGCCCCCCGAAGCATTTCCTTCTCGACCGTAGAATCGAGCAGAATGGTCGACACCATCGTTCCATGCTGGCCCAGTACCGTGTCCCCTTCATCGAACAACACCAGATGAACCCGCTGAGGAATGTCGGAAGCCACTGTCAGCGCTCTTCCGGGCCTGGAGAAAGCCGCGAAGGACCGAGTAGAAACGGAGGGGTGATCGAAGGGGCGCCAGGTGTCAGGGGTGTCGATCGGGGCTGGGACACAAAAAGTGGCTATCGAAAGGGTCCAGATAAGAGTGTAAAACACTGTTGGCCTCCGGGTCGACATGGTTGTCGGTACTGCGAGTTGCCGGATACCTTGTAGATCCGATAGGCTCGCCTGTAGCAGAATCTAGCATGGCTACTGGATGCCCAAGCGTCAATAAAACCCATCATTGATAGAAGATGGAGCGTGAAATGGACCGCTGGC
>CAVOEM010000208.1:0-5146 GCA_963694575.1 Planctomycetes bacterium UBA1146
CTCCAATGTTCTGTTCGCCGATGAAGGATTTGAGGGACTGGTGATCCACACCAAGAAACTGAAGGCGGTCCGAGAGATGGAAGAGGGATTGCTGGAAGCCGAGGCGGGCGTGCCCCTCGAGAGCCTGGTGCAAAGGGCCAACGATCTTGGATGGCAAGGGCTCGAGTCCTTTCCAGGGATCCCTGGAACCATCGGTGGCGCAGTGTGGGGGAATGCCGGCGCTTGTGGCGAGGAGATCGGCGATCGAGTTTTCCAGGTTCAATTGATGGAAGCTGGCGGTCGCGGGGAGTGGATCGATGCTTCGAGCCTTTCCTGGAGTTATCGGTGTTCCGGGATTGAGGACCGGGTGGTGGCAGCAGTCCGGCTACGACTGTCACCCGGTAGTGATCCGCAGCAACTGAAGATTCGATCGCGTCAGTTGAAAGAACAGAAGATGTCGACCCAACCTTACAGCCCGCCTTCCTGTGGTTGCATCTTCCGCAATCCGGATGGAGCCAGTGCTGGCGAGTTGATCGAGAAGAGCGGCCTCAAGGGGGTCGCCGTCGGAGGGGCACGCGTCTCTAGGGAGCATGCCAACTTCATCGTGAACGAGGGGAAAGCCAGTTCGGAGGATATCGAGAAACTGATCGAACAGGTTCAGCGAGCGGTGCATGAGCAATTCCAGGTCGATCTCGTCAGAGAAGTGATCATGCCCGGGCAGCGGGGAGGAAGTCGGTGATGATGGAGCCGGGGAGTGACGAGGGAGGTCGCGGAGGACGCAACTTCTTGCTAGCCATGGTTTTGCTGACGATCTTTGGCATCTTGCTGGTGTTGGCCAAGGAGGATGTGGATCGTGGGTTACAGAGAGCCGGGGGAGTGTGGGCCATCGAGGAGTCTTCACTGCCGAGCTGGTTCCCCCGACCCTACGAGGGTTCGATCAGTTCCCTGGCCCAGATTCCTTCGAGGGTCTCGCTGCAATCGGTCCGCTGGAAATCTCAAGTGGTGGAAGAGCTGGAACGGAATCCCTGGATCGATTCGGTTCAGGAGGTGATTCGAACCCCCGCTGGCATCGGATTTACCGGCCAGTTCGTCCGTCCTTCGGTGGGGATCCGCAGCCAAAACGGCTGGCTACTGATCGATGGAACCGGTCGGGTGATCGATCGTCAACCCGGTGATTATCTGGCCGACAGCTGGAAGATTCCCGAGTATCTACCCCAGGGGGGGAGTTCGCAGCAGAAGATGCTGGCGCAAGCGAGTCCGGGAGATCCACTCGGCGGTGCTGAATTCGAAGAGTTGCTCGCACTCCTCTCGGTGCTCTGGGAGGACCAGGTGTTTGACCGTGTTCCCGGATTCCTCCATGAGATTTCGAGCCACTTCGTCGACGGCGATCAACGACTCTGGTACCTGCATAGCACTGCCGGGATCCGACTACATTGGGGCCGTTCTCCCGCCTATCCGGGGGCCAAAGTGGCCACCTCGCAGCAGAAACTGGAGTGTCTTCGACAGGTGATCGAATTGCGTGGTGATCTGGCCCGCTCGGGAGACATCGAGGGAATCAGTCTCTTCAGCGGCTCCGAGCCGATCACCGTCAAGGGACAGTAGACCTCGATCGACCGCCGACTGGACAGCAGACTGGAGCGGTGGCGTCCAGCGGAGTCGGCTGATATCCTCGGCCACCTGTACCGGAGATGGGGCTCTCACGGCTTCGTGAGACCCGTGATCTTCAAGGTGTTCCTGGTGATCGAGAGGAGTGACGAATCGTGACCACCCCAGACCGTTATCGTCGCCTCTTTGGAGAGGTCGCCATCGAAAAGGGGTGGGTGGGCGAAGCCCAGATCTACCAGGCGTTGACAGTTCAGGAGCGACTTCGAAACGATGGCAAACAGGTCCCTCTGCTCGGTCAAGTACTGGTGGAATTGGGCCATTTGTCTCCGGAACAGGTTCAGCAGCTGATCGAGATCCTTTATCCCGTGGAAAAAGACGCGGGGTCGAGCGAGGACCAGAAGGTGACCGGGAGTGAGGATTCATGACTGCAGAGGATGCGACTGAGGATTCCGGAGCACCGAAGAAGCGCCGAGTTCCAACACCGAGAAAAAGCGGTGGAGGGGGCGGAAAAGGCCGTGTGCCCGCTCGTCGAGTGCCAGGCAAGAGAGTTCCCGGTCGGCCACAATCGACGCCGGAAGTCAGTGAACCTGCTGCCGGAAAACCGCAGGGGAGTCCAGCCGAGTCGGTCGATTCTGCAGCACTGAAACAAGCCGCAGCGAAACAAGCCGCAGCGAAACAAGCCGCAGCGAAACAAGCCGCACTGAAACAAGCCGCAGCGAAACAAGCCGCAGCGAAACAAGCCGCAGCGCAACAAGCCGCAGCGCAACAAGCCGCAGCGCAACAAGCCGCAGCGCAACAAGCCGCAGCGCAACAAGCCGCAGCGAAACAAGCCGCAGCGAAACAAGCGGTAGCGAAACAAGCCGCAGCGAAACAAGCGGTAGCGAAACAAGCGGTAGCGAGACAAGCCGCAGCGAAACAAGCCGCAGCCCAGAAAATTGCAGCGCAACAGGCGGCAGCGAATCGCGCCTCAGAGGAAGAAACGGTCGAGTCTGCTCCGCGACGCAGGAGTGGGGCACCGGTGGCTCGAGGTGCCAGAGGCCGAGCTCCACGGCGCAAGGGACAACCACCGTCTCGATCTCCCGTCTCCGCCAGGGCACAAGTGGCTGGCGATCCGTCCGCAGGCGATGAGGCGCAGCAGCCTCGTGGTCGCTGGCCGCTGATTCTTGGTGCCGTGGCCGTGGTCGTCGTATTGATCCTCGGCGTGATCTTCAATCCCTTCTCCGAGCCGGAGCTGCAGGTCGAACCGGAACCGGTGGCGCAGGAACCTCAAATCGATCCCAAGGAACAGAGAGAGGAGAAGGCTCGCAAGGCCTTCGCCCGGATCGAGGAAGAGAATCGCAAGGAGCCCGGCGATCGTTACGGTGCTGCGCACCGCTACCAGTGGTTCGCCTCCGAGTACGCCAACACCACCGTGGGCCAGGAAGCTTCGAATCTGAGGGCCGAGCTCCTCGTCAACTGGAGAAGTGCGGTCGACCAGCAGTGGTTGACCCTCAAAGGAGATATCCGCGGAGCATTCCAGAGTGGAGAGTTCCAGACCGCGGTCCAGATGCTGGAGAACTTACCGCCCATCTTTGAAGGTGCAGAAGTGGTGCTGGAATCGAGTTTCGAGACGGAACTCGACAATCTTCGCAACGATGCTCAGGAGCAATTTCGTTACAAGAGGCGCCTGGATGAACTGTCTGCCAAGGCGGGTAAGTATGCACGCAAGGGATACGACGATATCGCCATCGCCACCATTGAAGCTCTCGATGAGAGGGTTGAAGAGGAAGCTCCCGATGTCTGGAAGTTGAAACAAGACCTGGTCAAACGGATTCAGCGTGAAGGTCTTGCGATGTTGATCGAGCAAGAGGGAGTGGTGGAAGCGGAACTCGCAGAAGCGAGGCGCCTCGAGGAGGAGCAGAAGAAAGCGCAGCGTGAGCAACGTTGGCGCGATCTGCGAGAATCTGTGGCATGGTCGAATCAACTGGCTTCGACCAACCTCTACAACTGGGTGGTGACCAGTGATCGACAACTGGTGGGAAGCGGACAGGCTGGGAACTGGCGGGTTCTGGAGCGAGACGGCTCGGCGGTTCTGGTCGGCAGTAATCAGACTGGCAGCGAGATGCACATCGGTCTGTTCAGCAACCACTGGGAAGATTATGTCTGTCAATTCGAGGTCAATATTCGTGATGGCGCCCTGCGAATTTCACCCAGAACCAATTCTCGGGGGGGAGCGATCGGCGATCAAACCTCGCCGCAGATCGAACTCGCCGATGAGTTTCCCAAGAGTCGCTGGGTGAAGTGCACCATGGAGGTTCATGGCGACCAGGCGTCTCTGAAGTATGGCGACGACGGAACCGAGATTGTTCTCGACCCCGAGACCACTCGACTCCCGAGCGCCGGAGGCTTCGTCTTCTCCATCGATGATGGCACCCGTCTCGAGATTCGAGATGTCCGGGTCAAGGTGATCAGTGATGCCCGCGACGGGGGCATCTGGGCTCGTTGAGAGCCGCATGGCACCCCTGCCAACCTGGCAGTGTCTGTAGGGGGATCATCTGGCGGTCTGTCGATCTGGCAGGTACGTCTCCCCTCAATTCCATCGGGCTTTCTACAAGTCTTTATCAGTTATAGGTTTATGAAGGCACTCTGGGGGCCAAGATGGCCCATCATTTGCGGGTAGTGAGAGAACCAGGGTCGGAGATTACCGATCTACCGCTACCGGGGTGAGCCAGGGTTGCTCTGGTCACGAACACTCCCGCAACCGTCTGCAGTACTGCGAAGAGGAGCCAGCATGGTGAAAGAACTGACTTTTGAAGACGAAGCCCGCAAGAAACTGCTGCTCGGAGCCCACAAATTGGCCCGAGCAGTACGGACCACTCTTGGTCCGCGCGGTCGAAACGCCATCATCGATCGATCTTGGGGGGGGCCAAAGATCTCCAAGGACGGGGCCACCGTCGCTGAAGAGGTGGACCTGGAAGATCGCGTCGAGAACCAGGGCGCACGGATGTTGCGTGAAGCCGGAGTCCTCACCGCCAAGGACGCCGGGGATGGCAGTACCACTTCCACGGTACTCGCCGAGGCCATCTACCGTCGTGGAATGCGACTGGTGATGAGCGGTGAGAATCCGGTTCTGCTTCAACGTGCTATCCTCGCTTGCACCGAAAAGGTTTGCAAGAAACTGGAAGAGTTTGCCGAGCCGATCGAATACAAGGAGTCGATCGTAAGTGTCGCTTCGATTGCGGCCAACAACGATGAGCGGATCGGTAAGATGATCGCCGAAGCTCTCGAGAAAGTGGGCAATGATGGAGTCTGCACCATCGAGGAGGGCAAGGGGATCGAGACTCGTCTCGATATCGAAGAAGGCCTCTTCTTTGACCGCGGATATATCTCCCAGCAATTCATCGCAGATCCAGAATCGGCAGAGATCTCGTTGGAAGATCCCTACATCCTGATTTTGGAAGAGAAGATCTCGAACATCGCTCAGATCGTTCCGATCCTTGAGAAGGTGGTGGAGAGCCGTAAGCCGCTACTGATCATCGCAGAAGATATCGATGGAGAAGCGCTCATCACTTTGGTGGTCAAT
>CAVOEM010000209.1:0-5127 GCA_963694575.1 Planctomycetes bacterium UBA1146
GAAGAAGATGAATCGGTCGCAGATGCACTGCTGGCCGGATTACCCGAAACGACAGCCGCGTTTCGCCTCGGCTTGACCGGTGCTCCAGGAGTGGGGAAATCGTCACTGATCGCGAAACTGGTGCCACGATTGATCGAGAGTGGCGAGCGAGTGGCGGTTCTGGCGATCGATCCGAGTAGCCCCATCAGCGGTGGGGCGTTGCTGGGAGATCGGGTGCGGATCGACACCGATCTGGGAGAAGCGAGCTGGTTTCGAAGCATGGCTTCCCGCGGAGCGACCAGTGGAGTGGCGGGTTGCACCGATCTCGCCGCTGAAATACTCGCCCGTGCAGGGTTTGGACTGATCATCATCGAAACGGTCGGAGTCGGGCAACTCGAGGTCGAGATCGCCGATGAAACCGATCAAGCATGGCTGCTATTGTCACCAGAATCTGGCGATGGAGTACAACTCCTCAAGGCCGGTGTGTTGGAGGTGGTTCACCGGGTGCTGGTGAACAAATGCGATCGGCCAGGGGCGGATGAGTTGCTTCGCAGGGCTGAAGAGATGGCCCATGACCAGAATGGTCCCGAGCCGATGGCGGTCAGCAGTCTCCAGGGAGATGGAATCGACGAGGTCGTTGCAGTGATCCTCGAGTCCGCCAGGAAACACCGAGAATCACCGGACCTCGGTGCCGTTCGGTTGCGTCTGGTGCGTCGGATTCGTCGCAGAGCCGAGCAGGAATGGATCCGGAAAGGCCTCGACCTGGCCGGAGGTACCCAGGCGATCGAGCAACTCGCAGATCGAGTTTCTCGCCAGGAGATCTCGATCCAGCAGGCCATCGAATCGATCGTGTCAGCCGGTTAAGAACAATATCGAGTAGTGGTCCAGCTCAACCTGGAAAAAAGGGAAGGTTCATGCCGTGATTCGCTTCGAAGAACATCATCAAGAAATTCGGCAGATGGTTGCCGATTTCGCCGACAACGAGATTGCTCCAAAAGCTCAGCACATCGATGAATCGCAGGAGACTCCCACCGATGCCATCGCACAGCTGGCAGAACTGGGAATGCTCGGACTCACCATCGAGGAGAAGTTTGGTGGAGCCGAGCTCGACCTCCTCACCGCCTGCCTGGTGGTGGAAGAGATTTCACGCTGTTGTGGTTCGACTGGAGTGGTGGTGGCATCACACCTGTTCGAGGGAACCGCGGCGATCAAGAACCTGGCGGATGATGCTGGCCGTGAACGCTGGTTGCCCGCACTGGCCAGCGGAAAGACGATGGCGACCTTTGCCCTGGCGGAAGTCGAGGCGGAGTCGGATGCGTCGGGAATCACCTGCTCGGTCGGGCAGGAACCTGACGGATTCTCCCTTCATGGCAGGAAGAGCTGGGTGATCGGCGGATTGATGGCAAATCTGGTGACCGTGGTGGCCAGAAATGGCGAGGAGCAACTGCAGGATCTGGGAGCCTATGTTGTCGATCCCAGCTCCGAAGGATGCACGCGGAAGCCGTTGCGAGATGTTCTGGGCTTGCGTGGATCGGGCTTTTGCGATCTTCACCTCGATGGTGTTCGAATCGAATCCCATTCTGCGCTCTCGGGATCGACCTCCGGTTGGCCGGCCATCTCGCGGGTGGTGGAGATGTCTCGCCTCGGTGCGGCTTCGGTGATTCTCGGGGTCGCCCGGGGAGCGATCAGCCACGCGCTCCAGTATGCTTCGCAACGAAAAGCGTTCGGCAGGAGTATCGATCGATTTGGATCGATTCGGGCGATGCTGGCAGAAGCGGCGACCGGCGTCGAGAGTGCCAGGCTATTGCTGTGGCGAGCGGCAGGTCTCTATGACAGGGGGAAATCTGCGACTCGAGAGTGTTCGATGGCAAATCTGGCAGCGAAGCAGGCCTCTTATCGAGCCACCCGGGATGCCGTTCAGGTGCTGGGCGGGAACGGATACAGTCGAGAGTATCCGGTCGAGCGAGCGTACAGGGATGTGCAGACTGCGGTACCCTTTGGCGGAGGAGAGGATCTGCAAAAGATCATCGTATCCCGATCCTTGACAGGAGCTCGTTCATGAAAAGTGCCGTGATCTGTTCTGCGGTCAGAACCCCCATCGGAAAGTTTCTCGGCGGATTGTCATCTCTTTCTCCGGCAGACCTCGGTGTCGCGGCAGTGGTTCCTGCACTAGAACGTGCGGGGATCTCCCCGGAGCGGGTCGACGAATTACGATTTGGTTGCGGTCGCCAAGCAGGTGGAGGCCCCAATGTGGCGCGCCAGATCGCCGTGAGATCGGGGATTCCCGTATCCTCCACTGCCGTCACCATCAACATGGCCTGTGGATCTGGATTGCTCTCCATCATCGAGGCTCGCGATGCCATCGAACGTTCGGATGCTCAGGTGATGGTGGCCGGAGGGACCGAGAGCATGTCGCAACTTCCCTTCTATTTGCTCGGCGCCCGTAAGGGATATCGCCTCGGTCAGGGCGAAATGGTCGATGGGATGTACCGCGACGGTTTCCACTGTCCGATGGCGGATCAACTGATGGGTGCGACGGCCGAAAACCTCGCAGAGGAGTATTCCATCGATCGCCAAGAGCAGGACGCTTACGCGGTCGAGAGTCAGCAGCGTTGCCAGAGGGCCAGGCAAGAGGGTCGCTTCCGCGAGGAGATCGCCGCAGTGGAAATTCCTGGACGAAAGGGTGTGACGGTGGTGGACACCGATGAACATCCGCGGGATGGCGCAACCATCGAGGGATTGGCGCGGTTGAAGCCGGTGTTCAAGAGTGATGGATCGATCCATGCCGGTAATTCATCAGGGATCACCGATGGAGCTTGCGCACTGGTCATCGCAGATGAAGAAGTGGCCCGCAGCGAGGGGTGGCCGATCCTGGCGACTCTCGGAGCATCGTCACGTGCTGGAGTCGAGCCGCAGAGGATGGGCATCGGCCCCGTGCCTGCAATTCGCAAGTTGCTGGAAAAGACCGGACAAAAGATCGAGGACTTTGACCTGGTCGAGTTGAACGAAGCGTTTGCCGCCCAGGTGATCGCTTGCCTCAGGGAACTTCCGATCGATTCTCAACGTCTCAATGTCAACGGTGGATCCATCGCACTCGGTCACCCCATCGGGGCAACCGGGGCCAGGATCACCACCACCTTGTTGCATGAGTTGAGGCGAAGAGGAGGGGGCAAGGGACTCGCGACACTGTGCATCAGTGGAGGCATGGGCCTGGCACTGGAGATTGATGTTCAAGGCATTTAGATTCTGGTGTGCTCTGTTTCTGAAAGGTTGAAACGATGCTGGTAGTGGATGGAAAACTTCTGATGGGGTTCTTCCTGCTTTTTGCGGGACTGTTGATCTTCAATTTCCCCGACATCTTGCAGTACGCCCTGGCCGCTGTGTTGGTGGTTTCAGGAGTCGCAGCGATCATCTCTTCGATGAAGAAAGGTACTTCAAGTACCGAGGGGCCAGGAGCACAATTTCGTCGAGTGGATGAGGAAGACAAATAAGGCGATTCGGCTGCACTTCTATTTGCGTTGATGGTCGATGAGGATCAATCGGCGAACCGCCTCGTCGCCTGGAATTTGATACGCTTCATCGAGGGCAACGAACAGGCGCCGCTTCCACATCAACCCCTCGACCGCCTTCAATTCTCCATCGGCAGCAGGGCCTTTCCACAGCAACATCGGACCAAAGTAACTGTTGGTGCACCAGCCCAGCAGTCGTTCGACAGGTCCCACCGCTCGGGCGGTGACCAGGTCGACCTCCTTGCGGTGATCGCGAATCCACTCCTCGAATCTACCCCAGACACAGGTGACGCGATCTTGCAGTCCCAGTTCATTCACCACCGTCTGGAGGAAATCGATCTTCTTGCGTGTCGAATCGAGCAGCGTCACCTTCAGGTGGGGGCAGGCGATGGCGATGGAGAGGCCGGGCCAGCCGGCGCCGGTTCCCACATCGAGCACGTTACGGAACAGTTGCTCTCCGCCTTCGGCCAGTAATGGCAGTGCGGCCAACGAATCGGCAGTATGACGGATCGCCATCGATTCCGGATTGGTGACCCGGGTCAGATTCATCACCTGGTTTTTTTCACGGACCAGCCAGGCATGGCGGGCCAGGGTTTCCCTGGCGAACCCGGGGGCAAAGGGACCGAGGGCAGGGATGAAACGATCTCGAAACATCTCCCACGTCAGCGTATCTGGCTGTCGGGCATCCGGCTGTGGAGTATCGGCCGCCGATGCCTCGGGAGGTGGAGTTTCTGACCCTTGATTCTCTTCCAATTGCACCTCCCGGGAGCGCGCCGCCGGGTGCACCGCTCTTCGGTACAAATCTCTGGTTGGGAACTCCTGGCTCCGAGGGTACCATCGTTGAAGCCCTTCGTTGAGGGGATCGGTACCAGGACCATGGTATGCAGGTTTTTCTTGCAGGCTGCGGATACGGGCCGTGGAGAGGAACATCATCATGAGCGATTCCCCAGCCGAGATCTCTGGCAGCGGATTCCCCCTCACTGCCCCCAGTTCTTCCCAGTTGCAAAAACTGGTCGAAAAATTGACCCCAGAACAACACCATGTCACGCAGAAGTCTGGTACGGAGGCGCCCTTTTGCGGTGGTCATCTGGCGGAGAAGAGTGCCGGAGTCTATGGTTGCGTGGTGTGCCAGCTGCCGCTGTTTCGATCGAGCGACAAGTTCGATTCTGGCACCGGTTGGCCCTCCTTCTTCGATACCTATGATGCCCAGCATGTGACCAGAAAAAGCGATGCAAGCGTGGGCATGGTTCGCACCGAGATCACTTGTGGAAGATGTGATGCCCACCTCGGTCATGAATTTTCAGATGGGCCGCCTCCCACCGGGATTCGCCACTGCCTCAATTCTCTCGCGCTCCACTTCTGGGCCGAAGGGGAGGCGATTCCACTAGAGATTCCACTAGAGATTCCGCGAGAGATTCCGCGAGAGATTCCGCGAGAGATTTCCGATGCGACCGATGCGCCGACTACCCCCGATCCCGATCTGGCCATCGCATGGTTTGGCGGCGGCTGATTCTGGGGGATGGAGGACCGCTTTGCGGCCCTCGACGGCGTCGTGGACGTCGTATCCGGTTACATGGGAGGGCATCTGGATCACCCCTCCTATGAGCAGGTTTGCAGTGGCCAGACCGATCATGCAGAG
>CAVOEM010000210.1:0-5091 GCA_963694575.1 Planctomycetes bacterium UBA1146
GAACCACGCCTGGAACCACGCCTGGAACCACGCCTGGAACCACGCCTACGGGCGGGGCGCGCCAGGATCTTGCGCCATTGTAGCCGCAGGGGAGCCGCTTCCGGAATCGCCATCGGACTGCCGCTGGCCACCCTCATCTGGCTCACCGACCACGACCCCGGCAGGGCACTCTTCACCGCCATCGGGGTGGGGCTACTACTGGCCAGCGGGTTCGCCATACGGCAGCGACGCCGTGCGGTCACGCTGTGGCCGAGAATCTGGGACCGGATCATCGGTTCCCAGTCACTGATCGAGACGATCCTGGATCGCCAGGGGCAACCCAAAGGGGATCCGTGGCTCGATGCGCTGAGGGCACGGAGTGCTCACCTTCCCCTCCCTTCCCCCACCGCGCTGCGGCGCCACCTGCCCGCTCCCGATCCCCGTCCCTCGCTGGCCCTGACCGCCACGGCGATGCTGATCGGAGCCGTGCTGGGACCGTTCGATCCGATCCCCGAGGTTCTGCTGGATCGAGACTCCGGTAGTACTCCGGTGGCACAGATCTCCAGCGAACTGCCCACCGATGAACAGCTGCGTTCTCGGCAACAGCGGATTCGGGGCCGTGAGGACGCAGCCCTCGCCCTGGCGGGTCGTCGCGCACTGGAGCCGCTGGCACGGCAGATTCGCGGGCTGTCGCCAGCGACCACCGCACCAGAATCGCTGCTGCCACGAGATCTACAGGCGGTCCAAGCGGCACTACAGCGCCTATCCGCCGAGGATCCGATCATCCAGGCGGTCGAACTGTGGAATCCGCCGCAACCTCTCGACTCCCGCAGCCCGATGGTCGCTTCCGCCGCGCTTCCCGGCGATGGAGCGTCGCTGGCCCTCTCCACCGATCCGGGGAATGAGGCGGTGGCCGGTGCCACCGAACTCGCCGACGGAGGTTCAGATCGCCCCACAGAACTCTCGCCGACCCCCTTCGACCCGCAGCAGAGTGCCGTCTCGATCGACTCGATTCACCTCGCTGGAACCCCTACCGGCGACGCTTCCGATCTGCCCCTCGATACCTCGGTGGTGGCTCCCCTCGGCGAAGAATCTGCTGCATCCTGGGACCGGGTCCGGGATGATCCGCAACTGGCACCGCGGTGGAGCCGGGTGATCGATCTGTATCAACAGTGGATTCGCAGGAAGGAGGGCTCAGGTGGTGGATGATGCGGTCCAGCGGTTTTGCCAGCAGGACCAGCGATTGCGGGAGGCACTCGGTGCGGTCATCTTTGGCCAGCCCGATGCAGTCGATGGTGCCACCTGTGCACTGTTGGCCGGAGGCCACCTGTTACTGGTCGGCGTCCCCGGAACCGGAAAAACAAAACTGGCGGAGAGTCTCGCTGACAGCAGTGGTTTGAGCCGGGGTAGAATTCAGTTCACCCCCGACCTGCTCCCCGCCGATATCCTCGGTGGTGAAACGCTGTTACCCGGAAGCAGTGGCGATCGAGTCGAGTTCCGACCCGGTCCCGTCTTCACCCAGTTACTGATCGCCGATGAAATCAATCGCGGCACTCCGAGGACCCAGTCCGCCCTGCTCGAGGCGATGCAGGAGTACTCGGTGACCATCTCGTCCCATCGCCATCGTCTCGATCCGCTCTTCAGTGTCATCGCGACCCGCAATCCGATCGAGATGGAGGGGACCTATCCGCTGCCGGAGGCGCAGCGAGATCGTTTCTTACTCGAAGTTCAACTCCACAGTCCAGCACCCGAGGTGCTGACGCGAATCGCTGCAGCCACCACCATCGAGACCCAGATGACAGCGACCAAGGTGCTCGATCCGCAACAGATCGAGTCGATGCGCCAGACGGTGCGACGGGTCATCGCCGCGGATTCGGTGATCGATCGGGCGGCTCACTGGGTCGCAGCGACCCGACCGGAGGACCCCACTGCTCCCGAGCCGGTCCGACGAGGCCTCCGGCTGGGTGCCGGAGCGCGTGCACTGCAGGCGCTGATTCTCAGCGGCAAGGTCGAAGCGCTGCGCAGCGGCCGGACTCACCTGGATGATGCAGACTGGAAGAGATGGCGTCACGAGGTGATCCGACATCGACTGGTCTACTCCCTCGAGGGAGAACTGGATGGCCTCGGTCCCGAGGAGATCGTCTCGGCAGTGGACCGGGCGGTGGCTCATCAGGGATGACGACGATGCACCGACTCCCCCGACTTCCTAGCACCAGACTTCCTGGCACCAGACTTCCTGGCACCAGACTTCCTGGCACCAGACTTCCTGGCACCAGACTTCCTGGCACCAGACTTCCTGGCACCAGACTTCCTGGCACCAGATTTCCTGGCACCAGACTCACCCTCGGTCTCCTGGTGAGCGTACTGGCACTGTTTCCCATCCTCGGGGTTCACGGCCACGATGACGACCCGCTGCCAGCGATCGTCTCGATGATCGCCTCCTCCCCGGAGGATCGGTCCAGGGTCGAACGAGCCTTCCTGTGGGCTCGCGACCAGCAGCGAGTCGACGATCTGATCGATGCCATCGCCCAGCACGGTCTCCAACATCGATCCCTTGCAACGGTCCAGGCAGCGATCGACATCGCCACCGAGAAGGGATATGTCGAGCGAGCCGTGGAGATCCTCGAGGCATCTCTTGCACTCGATCCATCCGCTGGAATACGCCATCAACTGGCATCGATGTGGCTGGCAGGAGGCTGGCCACAACAAGCTCGCCAGGTCGCCAGCGACCAGCTCCCGAGTGACCGCTTCGCCGACATCCGCAGCGGACTGCAACTGTTCGAGGGCCGCCTCCCCTCCGCCACCGCTGCGCAGATTTCCAGCACCCCATTGAAACTGCTGGCCGATCGTTCGGGGCAATGGAAGTGGGGCGTAGCGCAACTTCAACAGCGAGGAGAAGTCGCGGCGGCACTCGAGATCGCCATCTCTGGTGGCCTCGTCGCCGAAGCGCGGCAACTCCTCACTCTCGGCGCTCGTCCCGAGGAGGGTCGAATGAGCCTACAACTGGCGCGGCTGCTGGGGCAGACGCACTGGCAAGGGGAGCCGCTGATCGACGAGGGTACCGAGGATGGAACGCGGTGGCGCGCCTCGATGGGGATCGACACGCTGTGGCGGTCGATCCCGCCCCGACCCGATCGGTTGCCGCCATTGAGCAGTGCCCTGGAACGGCTCGATGCCGGTGACGAGTCCGCTGCGCGAAGGACCGTCGCCCTGTGGCGGCTGGCAGGTGGCGGCAACAGCCACCAGGAATTGAGCACCCGACTCATCCTCGACCAGCGCAAACCGACCTGGCTCGGTGCCGACCGCCTGCCCGAAAGTATCGAGCGACAATTGCAGCAATCCTTCCGTCCACAGGATGCCCACCTCGCAGTCTCTGCAGCGCTGCGCGCCATCGAGGGAACCCCTCTCGAAGCGAGGCTCTGGTTCCAGGCGGGACGGCTGTCCGACCAACCCGAGCAGATCCAGCGATCGATGCGCATCCGTCCGCGAGGAGAGGTGGCGGTGCAATGGTCGCCGGGAATCAACGCTCGCTGGAACCTTCCCGATGAGTTCACTCACCTCTCCGAGGTCTGTGATCCCATCGCCCTGCTACCACCGACCTCCTTGCCTACGGCGGGCGCACTGATGGGTAGCGTCGCCGGTCTACCGGTTCGAAGAGTGGGGCTCCCCCCCAGCGATCGACATTACCATCTCGATCATTGGCAACGGCACTCGCCCCGTGCGGATTCGATCGCCGGGAAAATCGACGAACGCGGAGTGCGGCTTCGCATCACTGACGGAATTTGGCTTCGCGGAGATGATCGATCGCTGCAAGTGATCGATACTTCGAACCCCGTAGAACGAGTGCTGATCCGGTGGGTCCCGCGCGAGGCCAGTTCGCTGCTCGATCGGGATGGATTGCCCAAAGCTGTGATTCTCGACCAGATCTTCGGATCCTCAGCCCGACAGGAATGCCTTCGAGTCGCCACGGTTCCACCACCGATGGAGTTGGCGATGCAAACTTTTGGCGAGGACGCTGGTCGCCGAGTACGGTCTACCGAATCGATGCGCTGGATCAATTTCAGGCCGGCGGGGAATCAGTCTTGGTGGGTCGATGTGGCCGGTGTTTCGGGGTTATTCACCTCCGAAGCAGCCGCCATTGCCCCTCGCTCGCTGCCGCAGGAAACGATGCCAGCCAGTTCCATCGAGACCTTTCCTGGCCCCCTCCCAACCTCCCATCTGCACCACCTTGGAACCCGTCGTCACGGTATCGAACCCACCGCCAAGCACCCATCCATCGATGCCATCGATGCACCACAGCCACTGCTCCCCAGCGGCGAACGATGGCTCCTCTCGGCGGGTCACCGCCAGCGGGTAGTGCTGACCGACTCGGGTCTGGTCGGCTACTTCGAGAGCGGGGCATCGCGTGCCTCGTGGTGGAAAGAACTGCTCACCCCACCGTTACCCGGGGTCGGCGGTTTCGCACCGCTACCGCCAGCCACCGTCCACCCTGATTTACCTTGGGCCGATGGCGCCACTCCGCGGCTGATCGAAGTCCACGACGGTGACGGCGCCCGGCGATTTCTACTGCTGGCGAACCGCCCAACCATCATCGATGGCAGTCTGGACCCGCAGCCCTCCGAGACCTTTGCCGACACCCATGCCTTCGCCGGTGGCACCATCGACGACGATGGACAGCTCTGGCTGATCGATGCGGGCGGTCAACGACTGTTGAGCCGAGCCGGGAGCGAACCGTTACCCCGCTCCGGTGCCTATCAGTTGATTGCGACCGCCGACAAGATCGTCATCCTCGGCATCGAAAGAGGTCAAACGTGGCTGATGCAATTCGACGGCCACACGCTGCATGAGTTCTACCCACCACCACTACCCGACGAACGGGATCGACCTCATCTTCGGGTGGCATCTCTGGCTCGCTGGGGAGATGAAGTCTTGCTGCTGGCGGACCGATTGTGGCGGATCTCGAGCGACGGGAAGAGTCATCAGGCACTGACTCCGGCTCCAGACGATGGGGTCTACAGGCCGGTCCACTGGGTTCAATCGGCTCCGAGAATCACTCACGCTCCAAACGCCTCGACCCTCATCGAAATCGACCGCCCCTGGGGTGTGACCGAG
>CAVOEM010000211.1:0-5091 GCA_963694575.1 Planctomycetes bacterium UBA1146
CCATCACCAACGGACCCGCTTGCCGTTCGGTGGCATCCGCCACGAGAAGGGCCTCCGCGGCTCTGAAAGCCGGGAGGCCCTTCTCGTGGATCCACCGTGTCGGGCTCCAACCCGATTTCAGTTCCAGCGCCTCATCGACATCCAGAAAAGGAACGCCGAGCCGCTCCGCCAGCAATTTCCCCACCGTGCTCTTTCCGCTGCCGGAAAGACCGATGAGAGCGATCCTCTCCATCTCCGTCTCTCAGCGACGGGACAAGGGGATCGAAACCTCGATCAGATCGAGATCTCGTCGAATCGTCATCTGGATCTGAATCAGTCCCGAGTATTGCAGTGAATCCTGAATGTCCTCGATGGAGCGCACCTCCATCTCGCAGATCCGGATGATCCAATCTCCGCGCTGCAGACCCGCGTCAGCGGCCAGCGACCCCTCGTGTACTTCGGTCAACAAGATACCGATGGCATTTTCTTCGACCTCGATGCCCAGCATCGGTGGCTCCAGATCTGTCGCTGCAGTCACGACCTCCAGCGAAGGTTGCTGTAGGTCGATCTCCTCCAGTGCGGCACGAAGGGCGACCAATTGCTGCACCTGGTCACCGCGAAGCACCTCCATCTCGACCGGCGAACCAGCACTGATACTCGCCAGAACCTCTCCGATCATCTCGAGCGAAGTGATCGTCACGCCATCGATCTGGACCAGGCGGTCGCCCACCTCGGCTCCCGCCATCCCTGCGTCGCTCCCCGGTAGCACCGCATCGATCAGAGCACCATCGGCATCCCAGGAGACGATGACACCCAGCGGTCCAGCGGTAGTTCGGGCAATCTCTGTAGTTCGGGCAGGCTCAGTGACTCGGGCCGAAGCGGCCACTGGAGCCGCATCCTCCAGTTCCTCGTCGATGAACGAGGACTGGCCCTCGGCAGAGGGATAGCTTCCAAGGACTCCAGAGACGGTATGCTCGCCGTCTGCCCGGGCGTATCCGATGACGATGTTATCGCCGGCATTACGTCCGGAGAGTGCTTTTCGAAGATCGTCGATGGTCTGGACCTGCATCCCCTGGATCGAGGTCAATCGATCTCCGGACTGCAGTTTCATCGCCTCAGCACAGCTGCCGGAAATCACATCCTCAACGAAGACTCCCGCCTGTTTCTCGACCGGAGCCACCCCCAGGAATCCAGGCACTGCTGGAGTCGGTACTGCTGGAGTGGCCACGGCAGAATCGGACCCATCGGAGGCAGAGGTCGGGTCTCCGACACGGACTGCGACCAGGTCGCCGCCACCAAAACGTATTCGAGTGATCCACGGGTGGCCATTGCGACTGTAGGAGACCTCGGTCTCAACTCCAGGAATGGTCGAATTCAGAACATCTCGCAGCCCCTCGATGGTACGCACCTGAACATCTGAAAATCCGGTGATCATGTCTCCCACTGCAAGCCCCGCCACTGCACCATTGGACCCGGGGTGGACGCTGACCACTTCGAGACCGAACTCCTCGGTTTGCACGACGTGGATCCCGAGTGAAATCCCCGGCTTCACCCGCTGTTGAGCCTTCTTCGGTGCCGGCTCGATCAGACGAATCGCAGGAATTGAAATGGTGACCTGCTGCTCTTCTTGCCACGCTTTCATGATTCCCCGGCCAGTGACCTTCATCACGCCATCGTCGCCTTTTCTGGCCCATCCGATGGTCACCGAGTCCCCCGCCTTCTTTGAACTGAGGATTTCGATCAATAGGTCCATATCTGCATCTTCGCCTTCCAGTTCAAAGATTGCGTCTCCGGCACGGATGCCCATCTGGTCGGCGGTACTTCCGGCGGTGACCTTCTCGACCAGCACCGAATCGACCGCTTTTACCTCCAGCGCCGCTCCCTGGGCTTGCGTCATCTGGAGGATCTGGATTCCCAGCTGACCGCGCGGACGATCTTCATCTGCAGTGATCGAAACATCAGGCCTCTGCGCATCGACCAACCGTGCGCTCAGTTGGACCTCCGCCGCCGCGAGCGCGCTGCGCAGCGTTGCGTTCTCCAATTCCAGATCCCTCACCCGTTGCTGTACCACCAGCAGTTCTGCCCGCGGATCGACCTGGGCGCGCAGCAATTCCGCTCGGAATTGCACTCGCATCTTCTCCAGTTCTGCATTGAATCGGGCTTCGATCTCCTTGAGATCATCGTCGAGCGTGATGCCGTCCGAATCGGCGGCGGCAGCGATCGGTACTGCTGCAAAACTCACCACGGAGATCATGCTCAGAAGCAGGATCAGAATCAGGGCCTTGGCCCCCTGGAATTGGTTCATGATTTTCCCTTCCCCCAGATGGGGGTCCCTTGAATTGGATTGACTCGCACAGTGTCCTCGACATCGCCAAACGGCGGATGACTGGGCTTCACTCTGAACTGGATTTTAGACTGACAGGTGCACACTCGGCAACGACCCGCCGCAGGATCTTCGATCCTCAAGAATCGCTGAGGAGATCACGAATTCGGTCGATGGCGACAAGTAATTCCGCCTCAGGACGGGCAAAAGAGATCCGAATCGCTCCTTCACACCCGAATGCAGACCCTGCCACCACCGCAACATTTTTCTCTTCCAGCAGTCGTAGGGCAAAGGCATCCGCATCGGGAGCGACCCCTCCAGGACCGAGTCTCTCCGACAGATCGACGAAGATGTAGAACGCTCCACCGGGAACCGAGAAATTGATTCCCGGGATTCCGGAAAGCCCCTCCACCATCCGATCTCTACGCAAGCGGAAGGTCTCGTACATCGAGAGCAATTCAGGATGGTCGTGGTGCTCCAACGCCGTCGCGATGCAGGCCTGAGATACAGAGCATGGGTTGGCGGAATTCTGACTCTGTAACCTGCCCATCGCAGCCGCCTGGGTTGGATTACAAACGGTCCACCCGATGCGCCAGCCAGTCATGGAGAAGGACTTGGAGAGACCCGAGATCAGCGATACACGCTGCGGGTCGACCGAATAGGGGCTGTGCAGTTCACCGTCATGAATCAGGCTCTCGTAAATCTCATCCGAGATGATCCAGAGGTCATTGTCACGGGCAAACTCCACCAGTGCGGCGATCTCCTGGGCACTGCTGACGGTACCGGTCGGATTTCCCGGTTCATTGAGGATCAGACCTGCGGTCCTCGGTGTGAGATGGGGTTCCAGCAGTTCCGGAGTCAGACGATGTCCCGTCTGAGATCGGGTCTTGACCGTCACCGGAACTCCATCGGCCAACCGAATCAACTCGGGATAAGAAACCCAGTGGGGCGCTCCCAGCAACACCTCGTCTGCAGGATCGACCAGCGACAACAAGCATTGCGAAAGAGACTGCTTCGCCCCCGATGAAATCACCACCTGGGATGGATCCACCTCGACCTGTCGAGTTCTTGCGATGTGGCGGCAAATCGCCTGTCGAGCTTCGATATGACCGGAGGCTGCAGTGTACCGGGTCCAGCCATCATCGATGGCCTCCTTCGCCCGCTCACGAATGAACTCAGGAGTCGGAAAATCAGGTTCTCCAACACTCAGGTTGAGAATTTCGCGGCCATTGCGGATCAGATCCTGCAAACGGGAATTCAAGCTCAAGGTCGCGGATGGTTGGATGGTACGTACACGCTGGCTGATCATTACGAGTCCCAATTCTATTCTGCAGTCACTGAAGAGAAACAGATCCTATCTGGAACCTGTACACCATGCGAGAAGACCGCCCAGACTGCGACGAGGTCCACTTCAGAACCGCTGAGCAGCCGTCTAGCCACAATACGCATCGGTGGCTATGATGGAGACTTATCGGTCATGATCCAGCAGTTCAAGTTCGCCCCGAAGGATCTGACAGTAGCTGTGCAAACAAGTATGCCGCCACATGAAAATTGAGGTCCATCATGCGCTGGAATCCCCTTCCACTCACCACATTGGTGATTCTGATCCTGCTCTGCTCCATGTGGGTCAGCCCCGAAACCGCTCGTGGCCAGATGCTCTTCAATCGTGGCGACTGCAATACCGATGGAGTCAGCAACATCGCCGATGTGGTCCATGGCCTGGGAATCCTCTTTTCTGGCGCCGGTCCAGCCAACTGTGCCGACGCCTGCGATGTCAACGACGATGGTGGTAACGACATCAGTGACCCCATCTTCATGCTAGGAAACCTCTTTTCTGGCGGTCCCAATCCGCCTCTGCCGGATGATTGTGGACCCGACCCCACCCCCGACAGTCTCGACTGCCTGATCGGCCCAGCCAACTGCCCGCCGCCTGTCGAGGATTGTGGCAATGGAGTCGATGACGATGGCGACCTCGATATCGACTGCGCCGATTCAGATTGCCAGGGGGATCCTGCCTGTGCCCCTCCACTCTCCTTCTCGGTGGACATGTACCCGATCGTCGTCGATCAATGCACCTTCTGTCACGGACCACCCTCCAATTTCGCCAATCTCGACCTTTCGCTGGAGGCGGGGAATGATCCCTACGCCAGTCTCATCGACATCCCCTCGACCGAATGCAGTTCCTACGACCTGGTGGAACCGGCCGAATCCCAGAACAGTTGGCTATATCGGAAGATCAACGGGACCCACATTGACGCGGCCACGGCTGCCGGATGTGATTTGGGCGACGCCGGCACACAGATGCCTCTGGGCCCCTTCTGCTGCCTCGATCAGGCGACCATCGATCTGTTCCAGCAATGGATCGACGAAGGTGCCAACCCCTAGAGGTTGGCGAACCCTGCGCCCACGAGAGTCTCGAATTCTTCGCTGAACTTGACATCTGCCGCTGGAGCCCTACACTCCCTTTTTCCGTTTCGACGCCGAGGTGGCGGAACTGGCAGACGCGCCAGGTTAAGGACCTGGTGGGCATTAGCCCATGGGGGTTCGAGTCCCCCCCTCGGCATTCTCTTTCTTTCTGATCGATCGCACCTGTTTTCGACGGGCCCTTTCCATTCTTTTCGGGACGATCTGTTTCTTACGGGGCCTGCCGGTGATCGACGGCCCCATCCGCACCTGCCCATCCGCACCTGCCCATCCGCACCTGCCCATCCGCACCTGCCCATCCGCACCTGCCCATCCGCACCTGCCCATCCGCACCTGCCCATCCGCACCTGCCCATCCGCACCTGC
>CAVOEM010000212.1:0-5066 GCA_963694575.1 Planctomycetes bacterium UBA1146
GGCCACCAAGGCGCCAAGAGAGGCTTGCTGCCCGTACCTTCGCTACATGTCCGAGGGAACCGTGGCGCCGCGGTATCCCGACCGGGAGGCGGCAAGATCGGATCTCTGGCTCGAAGAAAGATCGCTGAGATTCAGCATCGAATCTCATAACATCGAATCTCAGTACATCGAATCTCAGTACATCGAATCTCATACCATCGAATCTCAGTACATCGAATCTCATACCATCGAATCTCAGATCCTGGATGCCGACGGGCTGGCCGATCGTGCCGGGCGGTTCAGCCGGATGCGCAAGGCGGCTAGCCTCGGCTGCCCGCGCCTGCCGCTGCTGTACGTCCCCCGTAGGAATCGTGACGTTTGCCCCGATGCGGTTTTGGCCGTCTCGCATAATCGGGCTTTGAATTGCCCTGACTGCGTCGAATATTGAGATTCGGGTCGCGTCCATCGGGACGACTTGCGGCCTTCTCGAAACCATCCGAGGAGTCTTTTGAAATCTCGAAGGTACTGAAAGCTGGCCCGAGGCGAATCGCACCGACCACAGAACTGCTGACATTTCCTCTGCGGCATAGATGCGACAAGATGCGACTCGCGGTCGCTCCCTTGGCTGTTCCCCAGTTGATTTCAAAACTCTGGACGGCACCAAAAGAACCCTTTTTTCGTGGCCCCGAATTTCGTGGATTCCGCGATCCTCGGGAATCCCTTGAATGACCTGATCCCTCGGAGACTTCCGCGATGGAATAACCCTGGAGTGCCGGTTTGGGCTCGGCCATCTGCAAGAGAGCGGCAAGGATTTCCATCGGATCTCGTTGCTCGGGTTGTTCCAAAAGGAACTTTGCGTACGAGGTTTGTTTTTTCGAAACCAAAGAGGAGTCCGCAAGGATGGCATGCAGATCACGACGGAATGTCTTGGTATAACGCTTTTCAATCTGGGCAGGGCTCGGAACCGGCTGCCACTGCGCCTCGACACCTGCCGATGAGAAGATGCGCCTTACGCGGCCCTGGGAATGCGCCGGCACCATCAGAACACTTCGCCCCTTGCGACCCGCTCGTCCGGTACGACCACTACGGTGAGTGTAATTTTCGACATCCGCCGGTACGTCTGCGTGAATCACCGTGTCGATTTCAGGGACGTCGATCCCGCGAGCGGCGACATCGGTGGCGATCAGGATATCCTGTTCACCATTTTTGAAGGCATTCAGGGTGCGGGTACGCTGAGTCTGATTGAGTTCGCCACTGAACGGTGCGGCGGAAAGTCCATTTGCGGACAGTCTTTCGGCGAGTTCCGTGGCATCCACCCGACGGCGGACGAAAACCAGCACACGCTCGCCGCGAGCATGCAGTAGGACATTGATGATCGCTGCATTCAATTCACGGGGACGAATGCGGTGGGCAACATGCTGAATATCAGCATTGGCTACGCCGAGGCGCGTACCTTCGACATGAAGGGGATTTTCCTGAAAACGATCGGCCAACCGTTTGACGGCCGCCGGAAAGGTCGCAGAAACAAGATGGCTGCAACGATCCTTGGGCAAAAAATCGAGGATCGCTTCCAGCTCATCACGGAAGCCCATGTCGAGCATTTGATCTGCTTCGTCCAATACGACCTGACGAAAAGAGGAACAGTTGAGCCTGCGCGATTTCATGTGATCGAGCAATCGGCCAGGTGTTCCCACCAAGACCGCTGGTGACTTGTTGAGCGCACGGCGCTCACGGCTGATATCCGATCCGCCTGTGACCACTTCAACAGCGACGCCTTTGATCCTGGCAAAGAGCCAGCGCAACTCATCCGCAACCTGTACAGCCAGTTCACGAGTCGGCGTGATCAATAGAACGCGAGGCCCTTCGGCTCCACGGGCGACCGTCGAGGCATCGTCAGTTGAGATCAGATCATTGGCCAGGCGAATACCGAGGGCCAGGGTTTTACCGGATCCGGTCTGTGAGGAGATACGGAGGTTGCGTCCGGTCCCCTCGGAGGAAAGAACCGCCTCCTGTACCGAAGTTAGCTTTTCGAAACCACGTGCAACGATGGCCTCACGAAGCGGAGCCGGTACACCGGCGAATGTGTTAGTCGTTTCCATTTTCGTCTCTCAATAATCCGGGGACTGGTTTGTATTGCCACCGAACTCTATGTGAGCGACGAGGCATGCTGAGGGCCGATGTCGACGCTCAGTTTCAGGAATCTTAGTAGACTGTAGCCGTTTCGAACTGATTTGTCCCAATTGATGAGAAAAAGGCCAAAATACTGCCCCCTCAATCGCTCTCGTAGGCCTGCCGGAATCTGGCCCGAGACGCGGATAATGAAGATAATAGCGTCGACCTCGAGGATGTCGTGACCCCGCCTCAATTCCCTGTTCCTGAGGTACCCGGTGCCATAACCGGCGTCTGTGGGGCGAACGTGCCCACCAGTCTGCTCCCTCTGCGCCATTCCCCGGTTGCGGAAGTGTTGGCCAGGACGACTGCCAGGTCAGCAGCGCAGCCTGTCCCTCGGTTGCCGAGATCAGTTCAGGTTTCTGTGGGTTCTAGCCGAGCAGTTCATCGAATTGCTCGACATGAGGACAGGCCGCTCGTTGCCGTTTTCCGACCTGGATCATCGGCGGGATTTGCTCTGCGCAACTCTCCTGAGCGATCGGGCAACGCGTGCGAAATCCACAGCCGGAAGGCTTCGCCATCGGCGAGGGTACATCGCCACGCAGTACCAGACGGTCTTCTCTTCGACGGTCAGGGTCTGGCCGGGGTACGGCACTGAGAAGGGCGCGAGTGTAGGGATGCTTGGGCTGGTGGAAGATCTCTTGGGTTTGACCCAACTCGACCAGATTGCCCAGGTACATCACGGCGACTCGATCAGAAACATGTTCAACCACCGAGATATCATGGGCGATGAAGATCACAGTCAGTCCCAGTTCTCGTTGTAACTCTCTCATCAGATTGATTACCTGAGCCTGGATCGAAACATCGAGAGCACTGACCGGCTCGTCAGCGATGATGACTCGAGGTCGAGTGGCCAGTGCGCGGGCGATTCCGATTCGTTGTCGTTGCCCCCCTGAAAACTCGTGCGGGTATCGCTCCGCCTGTTCCTTGCGCAGACCGACCCGTTCCAGCATCTCCTCGACGGCGATGCGACGCTCCTCACGAGTCATTTTCGGATGATGAACACGAAGAGGTTCATCGACAATTTCTTCGACGGAAAGGCGCGGATTGAGCGACGAATAGGGATCCTGATAGACCATCTGGATCTCACTGCGGTAGGGCCGATATTCCCTGCGGGTCAGTCGGGTCAGGTCGACCGATTGCCCATCTTGGGAGCGAAAACGGACGCTTCCCGATGTGACAGGCACCAGTCCCATCACCGCCTTCCCCAGAGTGCTCTTGCCGCAGCCCGATTCCCCGACCACCCCGAGTGTTTCTCCCTCAAGCACCTTCAACGAGATTCCGTCGACCGCTTTGACGTCAGCGACATGTCTCGAAAAGACACCTCCATGCACCGGGAACCAGACCTTCAGGTCTTCCAGTTCAAGGATCGGTTGCGAAGGCGTCGCGGAACGCTGTTCTTCGGTCATCCGCCCCCCTCTTGAGGATTCACCAGATGACATCGCACCTCGTGACCCTCCCCTACTCTCCTCAGTTCCGGAGATTCTACATGGCAACGATCTTCCGCAAGTGGGCATCGAGTACAGAAACGACAGCCCTTGGGCCAGTCGAAGATATTGGGAACCATTCCAGGAATCGTGGTCAGTTCACCCTGTTCTTCATCCAGTTCAGGCCGCGGTAAGCTGCGGAGTAATCCCTGGGTATAGGGGTGCTGAGGATTCTTGAACAAATCACGCACAGGAGCCACTTCCTGGATCTTTCCGCCGTACATCACGACCACCCGATCACAGGTCTCAGCGACCACTGCCAGGTCATGGGTGATGAGCAGGATGGAAGCTCCCTCTTGCTGATCTTTCATCTCCAGCATCAAATCGAGGATCTGCGCCTGGATCGTCACATCGAGTGCGGTCGTCGGTTCATCCGCAATCAAAAGGGCAGGCTCCAGTGACAGGGCCATGGCGATCATCACGCGCTGCCGCATTCCACCGGAGAACTGATGAGGGTAGGCAGACATCTGTACATCGGCATCGGAGATGCCGACCTTCTCAAGCATCTGAACCGAACGTTCGTGCGCTTCCTTCTTGGAGAATCCTCGGTGTCGGATGATGCCTTCACGCAACTGGAAACCGATGGTGTAAACAGGATTGAGGGCAGTCATCGGCTCCTGGAAGATCATCGCGATCTCTCGACCTCGGATGTCTCGCATTTCGTCGTAGGAAAGAGCCAGTAGATCCTGGCCCTTGAACAGCGCAGAGCCCTGTTCGATCTTTCCGGGTGGATCTGGAACCAGTTTCAGCAAGGACAGGGATGTCACCGACTTGCCACAGCCGGACTCCCCTACCAGCCCGAGAACTTCTCCCGGCATCACATCGAAGCTGACTCCATCGACGGCTCGGGCGGTTTGGCCCTCTACCGAGAAGGAGGTGTGCAGATCTCGCACCTGCAACAGCGGTGTCGTTGCGTCTTTGTTGGAATCGGGTTTGTGATCCATCTCCATCACCTCAACCTCGAGAAGACCTTGGGATCAAACGCTTCTCGCACGGCCTCTCCGATCAGCACCACCAGGAACAGGGTCACCGCCAGTGCCATCACTGGCAACAGTACCAGGTGCGGGTAGATCAACAGAAACTGGAAACCTTGATTGAGCAGACGACCCCACGACGGATCGGTCGGAGGCAGTCCAAATCCGAGAAAGTCGAGGGAGACCAGCGCACTGATGTAATTGACGAAGGAGAAGGGTGCGCGCGAGATCACCGGAATCATCGAGTTGGGCAAGATGTGTCGAATCATCACCTTGAAGTCGCTGACTCCGGTACCGATGGCTGCCTGAACGTAGTCCTTGGCCTTCTCCCGGTAAAACTCACCGCGTATCTGATAGGTCACGGCCATCCACGACCGCAGGATCACGAGGAAGATCACCAGCATCCAGAATCCGGGATCGACGATGCTGGCGATGATCATGATCAGGAACAAAAACG
>CAVOEM010000213.1:0-5047 GCA_963694575.1 Planctomycetes bacterium UBA1146
GTTGGTGGGAATCGTCACCAACCGGGATGTCGATTTCGAGAAGGATCGGTCGACCTTGCTGCGCGACGTGATGACCACCCAGCTGATCACTGCCCCCAAGGGAGTGACTCTCAGGGATGCCAACCAAGTGTTGCGCGAGTCGAAGCGAGGAAAATTACCGATCGTCGACGAGAATGGCCACCTCGCCGCTCTCGTTTCCCGCACCGACATCATGAAGAACCGAGAGTTTCCCGACGCTTCGAAGAGTATCGACAAGCAATTGATGGTTGGAGCCGCTCTGTCCACCCGCCCCGAGGATCGTGAGCGCCTCGAGGCGCTGGTCGAGGCGGGTGTCGATGTTGTCGTGATCGATAGTGCCCAGGGCCACTCGGTCTATCAGGTCGAGATGCTGAGGTATATCAAGGAGACCTACTCCGATCTCCAGGTGATCGCCGGCAACGTAGTCACTCAGAACCAGTGCGCAGCACTGATCCAGGCGGGAGCCGACGGAATCCGCGTGGGAATGGGACCAGGCTCCATCTGCACCACCCAGGAAACGATGGCGGTGGGTCGCGGTCAGGCGGCTGCGGTCTATCACTGTTCACAACACTGCAGAGAACAGGGTGTTCCGGTGATCGCCGACGGCGGAGTGCGCGATATCGGACATATCGTCAAGGCGCTATCGATGGGCGCCTCTGCGGTGATGATGGGATTGATGTTTTCAGGATCCTCAGAAACTCCAGGTGAGTATTTCTACCAGAATGGCGTACGCCTGAAACGATACCGAGGAATGGCCTCGATCGAGGCGATGGATGTCGGTGGCGGAAAGAGATACTTCGCCGAAGATGAACCGGTTCGAGTGGCTCAAGGCGTCTCCGGCATGGTGATGGACAAGGGCTCGATCCGGAACTTGGTCCCTTACCTGTGTCAGGGCTTGAAGCACGCGTTCCAGGATATCGGCGTCAAGAACCTCGACACACTGCACTCGATCCTCAACAGCGGCGATCTGTGCTTTGAAACCAGAACGGCATCCGCCCAGCGTGAGGGTGGCGTTCATGATATGTACTCCTACGAGAAGCCTGCACTCGGCACCCGAGAGCGTGTCGAGTAACCACGAGATCCGAGAGGAGGCCAAGTGGCCTCGGAAATCAGCAACCAATTCTGTGCGATTCTCGATTTTGGATCGCAGTACAGCCAGTTGATCGCCCGGCGGGTTCGCGAGAATCGCGTCTACTGCGAGATCCTTCCCTGCACCACCACTGCAGAGGACCTGAAGGCACTCGGGGTTCAGGGAGTCATCCTCAGTGGAGGCCCTTGTGGGGTCTACGATGATGATGCGCCGACCTTTGACGCTGCCATCCTCGGACTGGATTGCCCGGTGCTGGGAATTTGCTACGGCATGCAGGTAGCATGCCAGGCATCCGGTGGGCAGGTCACTCCCTCCCAAGAGCGAGAGTACGGCGACACCACCATCTTCCTCAACGAGCCTGGCAATCCCATCTTTCACGGCTGTGACGAGCGAATGCAGGTGTGGATGAGCCATGGAGATCGGGTCAACGAGATCTCTTCCAAGTTGGTCCCCATCGCCCACACCGAGAACACTCCTCTGGCAGCGGTTTACGACCAGTCTCAGCAATTCTGGGGACTACAATTCCACCCCGAAGTGACCCACACCCGTGATGAAGGAAAAATCCTCAACAACTTCCTCTACCGCATTTGCCGCTTTTCTGGTGACTGGGAAATCCAGGACTATGTCTCCCGAGCGATCGAGGAGATCCGCGAGACGGTGGGCACCGACAAGGTGGTCTGCGCACTCTCGGGAGGAGTCGACTCCTCTGTGGTTGCCATGTTGATTCACAAGGCGATCGGCGATCAGCTGACTTGTTTCTTCATCGACAATGGCGTTCTCCGCCAGGGTGAAGCGGAGCAGGTTTGCGAGGTTTTCGGAAGCCAGTTCGGACTCGACTTCCGCTTCATCGATGCGAGTGATCGATTTCTCGAGCGACTCTCAGGAGTTACCGATCCCGAGGAGAAACGAAAGAAAATTGGTCACCAGTTCATCGAAGAATTCCGTGAGGCGGCCAAGCAGTTCAAGGACGCCCGATTCCTCGCCCAGGGAACTCTCTACCCTGACGTGATCGAAAGCGTGAGCCCCTTCGAAGGTCCGTCCGCTACCATCAAGAGCCACCACAATGTCGGCGGATTGCCCGACGATCTCGACTTCGAGTTGATCGAACCACTGCGATTCCTGTTCAAGGATGAGGCCAGGGTGATCGGTAAGGAAGTGGGCCTGCCCGATGAGATCATCCAGCGCCAGCCATTTCCCGGACCAGGACTGGGGATTCGCATCGTCGGAGAGGTCACCCGGGATCGCCTGGAGATTCTTCGAGCTGCAGATGCCATCGTCCAGGAGGAGTTAAGTGGCTGGAGTCGATACCGTGACATCTGGCAGGGATTCGCAGTGCTCTTGCCGGTCCGTTCGGTGGGAGTGCAAGGGGATCAGCGCACCTACGACTGTACTGCGGCCCTGAGAATCGTCGAATCCACCGATGGCATGACCGCCAACTGGATGCTTCCCCCGCAAGATGTGCTCGCACGAATTTCAAACCGGATCTGCAACGAGGTACAGGGAATCAATAGAGTCGTTCTCGACATCTCCAGCAAGCCTCCATCGACCATCGAATGGGAGTGAGATAATCCCTTGTCAATATTTGGAATACTCCTGATCCTCCTCGGTCTGCTCCTCGTGATCGGAACCATCATGATCTTATCAGGCAGAGGTAATGACCGTGACGGATTGGAATGAATCTGTGACCGCACTTTCTCAGGGTTCTCTTGAGGGCACTGGTTTAAAGATCGCCATTGTCGTTTCACGATTCAGTGGAGAACCATGTCAACGGTTGCTCGATGGAGCTCTCGAGCGATTGCTCGAGCTCGGCACCTCGCAACAAGACATCGATGTGACCTCCGTTCCCGGTGCGTTCGAAATTCCCATCGTCGCAACGGAACTGAGCAGAGGCCGCCCCAGGGTATACGATGCGATCATCACTCTGGGTTGCGTCATCCGTGGCGAAACCCCTCACTTCGATTTCGTTGCTGGTCCCTGTGCCGATGCACTGATGAAACTACAGAGTTGTGAAAGTCCCTCGACTGCTCTCCAGCAACCTCCCATCATCTTTGGAGTCTTGACCACCGATGATCGGGCGCAGGCGCTGGCTCGCAGTGGTGGCGATCGGGGACACAAGGGCAGAGATTGTGCTGAATCCGCCATCGAAATGGCTCAGTTGCTCAAAAAGATCCGGAGTTCAAGGTCATGACCAGTAGTACCGGCCCAAGACGACAAGCCAGAGAACTGGCACTCCAGTGCCTTCACCAGTGGGACCAACAGGGCCATGAGGCTTCTCTCGAGATCGTCGAGGGAGTGATGGACAGCCTCGGTGCCGAGGAGGATATTCGTCCTCATGCTCGTGTAATCCTGGCGGCATACTGGGACCGACCTGCCGAAATCGATGAGTGGATCGATTCTGCCAGTGAGAACTGGCGAATCAACCGCATGGCAGTGATCGATCGCAATGTACTGCGGATCGCAGCAACAGAACTTCGCTGGATTGAAGATGTTCCAGCACGCGTGGCCATCGATGAAGCGATCGAAATCGTTCGAAGATTTTCGACCGAGGGTTCCGCTTCCTTCGTCAATGGCATCCTGGACAGATTACTGAAGGAATCGGAGAAAGCAGATGATCCTAGGTAAGTTGTTCGGGAAAAAAGAATCGAACGACTCACCCGAGGAAGAGAAGTTGGGGGCCTTCGCTCGCCTTCGCAGAGGACTGGGAAAAACCAGAGAAGCTCTCGCTTCCGTTTTCTCACTCGGCCGCAAACTCGATGCAGACTTGCTCGAGGAGGTCGAAACCATCTTGATCCAGTCAGACTTCGGCCCCGCGGTGGCGATGGAACTTTGCGATGATCTTGAGGCTGCATATTCCGACCGTGAATTTTCCCCGGATGAAGTGGTTCCTTTTCTCAAGGGAAAACTGCGCGACCGACTGGGAGATGGTCATTCCATCTCCTGGGCCGAACAGGGAACCACGGTGATCGTGGTGGCTGGGGTCAATGGGGTCGGGAAAACCACCTCCATCGCCAAACTGGCTCACCAGTGGAGGTCAGAAGGCAAGAGCGTGGTACTGGCAGCGGGAGATACATTCCGTGCCGCCGCCATCGATCAACTCGGTATCTGGAGTGAACGACTCGGTGTCGAGATGATTCGTGGGAAAGCCGGTGGCGATCCCGCTGCAGTGGTCTTCGATGCGGTCCATGCAGCCAAGGAGAAGCAGGTAGATGTGCTGCTGATCGATACCGCTGGCCGCCTCCACACCGAGAAACCGCTGATGGATCAACTGGGCAAGATTGGCCGGGTGATCGGTAAACAACTGGAGGGAGCCCCACACGAGGTTCTTCAGGTGCTCGATGCCACCACCGGCCAGAATGCCATCCTGCAAGCCAAGGCTTTCCACGAGGCGATGCCGGTCACTGGACTGGTATTGACCAAACTCGATGGCACGGCACGTGGAGGAGTGATCTTTCCGATCATGAAAGAGATGGGACTTCCGGTGAAGTACATCGGTGTCGGAGAAGGGATCGAAGACTTGCAGTCCTTTGACCCCGATCGTTTCATCGATGCGCTCTTCGACTAGGGCTGCCGGTCAGCGGAGCCCCTTCTCACCAGTTCGTCGAATCCATCTCCATCCAGATCTGCGAACCCCTCCTCCTGGACACCCACGATCGCCTGGTCGAGCTGGCCATCTCCATCTTCATCACCGCCACCTCCAGCCAGCGAGTGCCACTTCTCTCCGGGAGCGAGTGGCCTCACCGGCGGCCCCTGGGCCGGATACACCACCGCATGGTAGCCCCCCTGCTGCCGCTTCGGCTGTTGTGCCAGGACTCGATCCCCGTTACTGACTCGCCCGACTGCCAGAGAGAGGTGTCCCGCCAGAAGTCCTGGGAAAGGTCCCGTCGACCTTTCCAGTAGTGCTCCCGATCCAAAATCCAGTACCAGAAGTCCTGAACCATC
>CAVOEM010000214.1:0-5031 GCA_963694575.1 Planctomycetes bacterium UBA1146
GTCGATCGAGGTGGGAGATGGGGTGGGCCCGCTCGAGCCGACGGTCGGATGTGGATCCGTGAGCGTCTTCAGCGTGTCACCCTTACTCCCCGCCGGGCTCGGTCTCGATGCCTCGACCGGAGTGATACAGGGAACTCCGCTGGCGATTTCCGATGCCGTGAGTTACCAGATCACCGCCAGCAATTCGGTGGGGCAGACCAGTTTCGATCTGGTCATCGTGGTGAGGCCGCAAGCGCCGTGCAACCTCCAGTACCCACCCCTCTCCGCGATGGTCGGAGAGCCGATCACCGCCGCCGGGCCCACATCTTCTTGTGGTCCCATCCAGTTCTATTCGGTGAGTCCGCCCCTTCCGCTCGGACTCCTTCTCGACCCGATCACAGGATTGATTTCGGGGACTCCTCAACTGCAAGGGGGACCCACCCTCCATTCGATCGAGGGAGTGAATGGCAGTGGATCGACCGCAACCCAGATCAGTATCACGGTCCTTCCAACGCCTCCCTGTTCACTGCAGTATCTGGCCAACTCGATCTCCTTGATCGTCAACGAGGACACGGTTTTGCTCGAAGCAACGGTCGGTTGTGGAGCGGTCACCAGTTGGAGCGTCAATCCGGCTCTGCCCGCAGGATTGACTCTCGATGGGTCCACCGGAGCCATCTCTGGCATCGCCATAGAAGTGCAGGGCTCTCTGCAGTACACCATCGAAGCGTCGAACATCAGTGGGTCCACGACCTTCTCGATCGGCATCGAGGTGGTGGAGCCGGCTCCCTGTGATCTCCAGTATCCGGTCGCTCTCATCTCACTGGAAGTGGGGGAGGTTCAGACGGCACTGACTCCTGCAGTCTCCTGCGGGAGTGTCGAAAGTTACAGCGTGGTGCCGACGTTACCGACCGGATTGCTACTCGATCCACTGACCGGAGTTTTGGCCGGAACTGCAGCCGCTCTTTCCGATGCCACCGGATACCAGATCCGTGCGCACAACAGCAGCGGGCAGACTACCTTTGATTTGATCATCGAGGTGCTCCCACAGGCACCCTGTGATCTCGGTTATCCGCTCCCATCGCTTTCCTTGCAGGTGGCAACATCACTGCTGCCCCAGTCCCCGACCGTCAGTTGTGGAGAGCCTACTTCCTTCACCGTGACGCCGACCCTGCCCTCCGGCCTGTTGCTGGATGGAGTGACGGGAGTGATCGAGGGGACGCCGCTGATCGCGGCAGAATCGACCAGTTACCAGATCAGTGCCAGCAATGTCACCGGTGTGGCCACCGTCGAGGTGGTGATCGAAGTCCTTCCGCTGCCGCCCTGCGATCTCCAGTACCCTACGGCGCTGCTGTCGGTGCCCGTCGCCACGGCGCTGACTGCCATCACACCCACCTCTGATTGCGGAGCGGTCGACAGTTACTCGGTGATTCCGCCACTTCCTCCGGGTCTGGTCCTCGATGGCTCGACCGGCGAGATCAGTGGAACGCCTTTGACCAGTTCGACGGCGACCAGTTACCAGGTCATCGCCAGCAACATCTCGGGGCAAACCAGTTTCGATCTGCTGATCGAGGTGCTGGCTGTGGCTCCCTGTGATCTCACCTACTCCCTCGCCCAGCTTTCACTGGTGGAGGGTGAGGCGATGCCGACCCTGCTTCCGCTGGTCGGTTGTGGTGTGGTGACCTCCTTCACCGTCTCGCCACCGTTGCCTGCGGGGCTGATCATCGACCCGCTGTCTGGAGTGATCGAGGGGACCCCCGCGAGCAGTTCGGCCCTTACCTCCCATCAGATCAGTGCCGAAAACGCCATCGGTCAGTCCACCTTTGATTTACTCATCGAGGTGTTGCCGCAGGTTCCTTGTGGACTGCAGTACTCCACCTCCAACTGGTTGTTACTGGTCGGGCAACCGATCGTGTCGGAGATCCCAACTTCGGACTGCGGTGCCATCGATCAGTACTCGGTGGTTCCTGGCCTGCCGCTGGGATTGCAATTGGATGGTACCAACGGAGAGATCAGTGGAACTCCACAACTGCAAGGTGGGCCCACCTCTCATGTGGTCATCGGCGAAAATGTCAGCGGATCCACCTCGACCCTGGTGACGATCACCATCGCACCTGAGGCTCCCTGCACGCTGATATATCCGGTCCCATCGTTGACGGTGGTCGCGACAGAAGACGTGGTGTTCCTGGTCCCAACGGTCGGTTGTGGATCGGTCAGCCAGTGGAGCATCGACCCGGCATTGCCGAACGGGCTCCTTCTCGATGGCACCAACGGTGTGATCTCGGGGGTGGCGACGACTCTCCAAAATCCGATCGATTACCTGATCGAAGCGGCCAATAGCAGTGGTTCCTCTACCTTCACTCTCACCATCGAGGTGGTGGAGACGGCGCCCTGCCAGTTGTTGTATCCCGATTCCACCCTGGTGCTATTGCTCGGTGTGGCGCTCGATCTCCAGCATCCAACGGTCGGCTGTGGAACTCCCGATCTCTTCTCCATCGATCCGGCGCTGCCGGCGGGCCTCACCTTCGATGCCCTGACCGGAGCCATCGGAGGGACCCCGTCGCAACTGACGGCGACCAGCCAGCACCTGGTCACCGCATCGAATGGAATCGGAGCCACCAGTGTGTTTTTAACCACCGAGGTGATCGGCATGGCCCCCTGTGATCTGCAGTATCCGCAGTCTCCGCTGGCGCATCCTGCGGCCGTCACGATGGCTCCACAGATTCCTCAGGTGGGCTGCGGAAATGTCGAAATCTGGAGTGTGACTCCGGCTCTACCGAGTGGCCTGACCTTCGATGAAGCGACCGGTGCGATTGCCGGTCAGGCTCTGGCGGAAGGGGAAAGCACCCACTTGATTCGTGGGGAGAACGGCTTCGGTAGTGTCGAGACGACCCTCGATGTCATCATCCGTGATGTCTTCTTGTTCCATGCCGAGCCGTTTCAGATCGGCTACTCGCCGGTGACCGGAATCGGAAGCGGCCACGTGGCCTTGATGTGTGAGGAGGGGAGCTCCAATCCGGGCTACCCGATGCCACTGGCAGGCATCTCGATGGCGATTCAGCACGACCCGTCCCTCTTGAATTATGTTGCGGTCGAACAGGGGCTGGCGCTGGCGAACTTGAACAATGGTGGAGGCCCTGATTTTTGGGGAGTGAACACCGTCGATGGAGCGGTGCTGGTCGGCGCCTTGATCTCGTTCACCTTCGGCGACGTGCTGGTTTGCGATGTCGATCGTGAAATCGCCGTGATCGAGTTCGCTACCAATCCCCAGACCTTGCAGGGGAATCCAACCGGAACCTCAGGAGTGCTTCCCTGGGGCAATCCTGGGACTTCTCCACCGCTCGATAATCTGGTGGTGGTCGACGGAACCGTCAGCGTCGATCCGGTGCTGAAACCGGTCGAATTCCTGCTTTACCCCCTCTAAGCGAGCCGCTGAGTTTCCACTTGGGTTTGGCGGAGAGATTCTCAAGAGTCAGGATTGTCAAAAATGACAACTAGCGTTCAACCTCTCCATTCAGTATGATCTAGTTTCTGGTATTCAAGGCTTGAGGTTTGTAAACTTTTATTAGGCTGCTTCATATTCAATCTTCCCGATTCAAGGGGCGTTGGAGTCGACCGAAATTATCCGGGAGACCCCGGGAGAGGTAACAAGATGCCAAAGTGTAATTTATTCATCGTGATTGCGATGATTCTATTTTCTACTTCATTGTCCATGGCCCAGGTCCATTCAGTCACGGCTTCCGATGAAGTGGCACTGCCCGGGGCCAGCGCTACCGTGAGTGTCACCCTCGATAATGACGAGGCAGCACGGGGATTCAGCCTGGGATTGGCTCATTCGGGGGCGATCTTGACCCTCACTGCGATCAGTGCAGGTTCCGAGGTGGCAAGCTCCAACGGTGGAACCGGCCCGGACTTCGAATTCATAGATCTGGCAGCAGCCGGAGGACCTGGCGGCACCTACGGGGTGATCCTCAGTTTCGGCTCTCCCCTCGATGAGATTGCCATCGGCACGGGCAATGAGATCGCTCTCTACAGTTACACCTGTTCCGCGGCGGCCACTCCTGGCAGCAGCGAGGCGCTCAATTTCTCCGATGGCTTGGGTTCACCAGTGGTGATCACCGTGATCAGTGTCGTCTCAGGAACCACCTCCATCAGTCGCATTCCGACCAAGGTCTCGGGATCGGTCAGCATCGGCACACCTGCACCGAGTAACCTCTCCTGTTCCATCACCGACCCCTGTGGAGGGGGCGGATTGGGCGTCGGAACCCTCAACTGGAACAACGGAGGAAGTTACGACAGCGTCGAGGTCCTCACCGGAGGAGCCGTGATCCAGACACTGGCGGGAACCGCCACCACCACCACCACCACATCGGTGGGCCCTGGAACTGTTGGATATTCGGTGCGAGGAATTCGCAACCTCACCACCAGTGGAGAGAGCAATAACTGCAACTTGATCTACCAGGTCACTCCGCCACCTGCGAATCCAACAGGAGTGACTTGCGTGGTCGATCAGGTGACTGGCAACACTACCGTCAACTGGACCAATCCCAATTCGGTCTCCTCCGTCGAGGTGACCCTGGACGGAGTCGTGGTGGGAACCCTCGGAGCGGGTGCGACCTCCACCGTGGTGACCATCGGAGGACCCGGTAGCTACAATATCTGCGTCCGCGGATCGAACGTCTGTGGCGATTTCAGTGGCGATGGTTGCTGCACCGCAGTGCGTGATAACTTCTTCATTCGCAGTGACGTGAACCAGGATGGTTCGGAAAACATCGGCGACCCAGTGGGGCTGCTCAACTACCTGTTCGGCGGTGGTGCGATGGCTTGCCTGGATGCGGCAGATGTCAATGACGATAGTACGGTCGACCTCTCCGACGTCGTCTACAGCCTCAATGCCATCTTTGGCATCCCGGTGGGAGGAACCGTTCCGGTGGTGCCCTCTCCCAATGGCGTTTGTGGACCCGACCCGACCGCTGATGCCGTGAGTTGCGTGAGTTTCAACGGCTGTTGATCCGCAGCATCCAATCGACATTCATCTGCGCCTCACACTCTCGA
>CAVOEM010000215.1:0-5024 GCA_963694575.1 Planctomycetes bacterium UBA1146
GGAGGCCTACCTCAGGGGGCGAACTGCCTCCGAGGTGATCGATCTCATCCAGGAGATGCCCCATCGCTTGATCGAGGAGGCGAAAAAGATCGCTGCCGACAAGCACCAGCAGCTGTTTGGAACCACTTTCGAGGAGATCATCGAGCAGGTTGAAAGGTTGACCCTCTGGAGCGCCATCGATAGCAATGAATCGAGGGTTCCACACCATGTCTGGGGCCACAGTCTCGGTGGACTCGCAGCATTTCATGCGGTCAGTCGTATCGATCGCGATCAGTGCTGTGCTCCCACATCCCTGGTGCTCAGTTCGGCCGCCTTCGCTCCCCCAGCAGATGACGATGTGCTGAAAAAAATCATCATCGGCCAGGCGTATCTGCTCTCCTCGTTCTCCATGTTGCGACCCATCGCTGCGCTACAGCGACTGCTCCTCCAGTTGTTGAGGGTCGATGGTGACGGTCGCTTCGCCAATGAGTACGTCAGTGATCTACCCGCCGAGCGTCACCTTCACTCGATGGACCCCTTGCAAAACCATCAGATCCCGCTCTGTTTTGCTGGTCGGTTGCTGCCCTGGATGGCTCGTGCCAGAAAAGTGGCGCGCACGCTGCGGACTCCGGTGATGATCTTCGCTCCCGGATTCGATCCGATCGTGAACACCACGGGTTCGAGAACAGTGGCAGCATCTCTGCCCATCTCCATCGATGACCGTCGGTCTCAGCGGCTGGACATTTACGAGTCGATGACGGTACACGACCTGGTTCGCTCCAGTTGCGCAGAAGCGATCATCTCCCGTGCTCATTCTTGGATGAAAGGCGACCTCGGCAGCTAGCCGTGATGTTGCTGGAACATCTCTCTCACCAGTTCGGTATGATGCTCGATCTCGACCTTCATCCGCTCCTCTGGAGATCCTGCCGGTGAAGACCTGAAGCCGATCCGGATCGCCAGCTGCCGCAAGCTCCCGTCCTCTTCGGAGACCGCCTTGACCGATGCGCGATGCATCATCGCCAGGCGATTTTCAACCATTCGCAGGAACTGATAGGCGGTGAATAGGGTGGTGGCCTCACCGGGGTCGAGCAAGCCGACATCTTCCAGCTGATCGATGGCATTGCGAGTCCGGGGTTGCAAGATGGTGGGATGCTCTCCCTGGTGGAGGAGTATCAGGCACTGGATCAAGAATTCGATGTCGATCAATCCACCACTGCCAGTCCTGAAGTCGATTCCATCTTTCTGTCCGGTGGAACGACGTCGCTGATGCATCTGCCGTAACTCCTGCAGAACTTCCACCTGGTCGACGCCTCTGCCGAGGTTCTTTCGAACCCAGTCCAGCACCTGTTGGCCCAGGTCTTCATCGCCACAGACCGGATTCAATCGAACCAGCGCCTGATGTTCCCACAGTTGCGAACGCTCACCTCTGAAGTACTCCTGGAACTCATCAAAACGAGTGACCAGCGCCCCTCCGGCACCATCAGGTCGCAGCCTCAGATCAACATTATAAAGTGGCCCGCCGGTGCCCGATTGACCGAGCATTCCGGTGACCTGCTTGAGGTGTTCAGCCCAGAACTGACTCGCTTCATGGCCATCTCTGGTTTGACCGACGCCGTCGTGCACCAGGATCATGTCGATGTCGCTGGCAAAACCCATCTCGTTGCCACCCAGTCGACCGAGCGCCAGGATGCTGTAACACGACTCCTTCGATTGTTTGGGGGGGATCAACGGGCCCAGCAGTTCTTTGGTCTTGTCGAGTGCGATCTGGTCGATCACCTTCAGCACCGTCCGTGCAATCCTCGAGAGACTTCGTAGCACCTGGTCATGGGGCATCCTGCCGCTCAGATCAAGAATGCCGATGTGCACCGAATGCAACGCCCTGAACTCGTGTATCCGACGGAACAACTCCTGAGCATCATCGACTCCTTCGATGGTCGACGATAATTCTTCCAGCAACGATTCCTCGGTCGAGCGCCGACCGGTGCGAACCCGATCCACCACATCGTCGAGCACTCCCGGGTGATTGAGCAACAATTCCGACAGATATCGACTCTGGCCAAAGAGATCGACGAAGATCTTGCAGGTTTCGGGGTTCTCGGTCAGTTGCTGGTAGAACACCGCCGGCGCACCCAGCGTCTCGACACACTGTACGAACATCAATGCGGCCTGGTCCGGATCGGGACAGGAGCGGATCGCCTCCAGCAATACCGGGAACAATGCGGCCAGATGGTGTCGGGCTCGCGGCGATCGAAGACCTTGCTGCCGGGGAAAAGCCAGTCGTCGTAACAATCGGTACGCCTTCTCCGGATCGCGGAAGGAGTACTTTCTGAAGACTCGTTCGATCACCTCTGGTTCGGGTCGAAAGGCCAGGATGACATGGACCTCTCCCGCCTGGTCATCTCCGTAACCTCGAAATAGATCGTGAAACAGACTCTCCAGGATGTGACGAATTCGTTCGCGGCGGCGATCGAGTGCCTGCTGTAACTGCTCGCTCTGTTCGAAGCCGAGGGCTCGTGACAATGCCAGGAACTGTGCCGGGTCATCGGGCAAACTGAAAGACTGCCGCTGATGCTGAAGCATCCGGTGATGTTCGACCCGACGCAGGAAACGATAGCCATCGAGCATCCTGGCCGACTCGGTCGAGGTCAGCGCACCGATCACGCCGAGACGTCGAATTGCGTGGTAGACATTTCCTCCGCGAATCGACTCGTGGACCTGCCCATGGAGCAGTTGCAGGAACTGGACCAGGTACTCGACATCGCGAATTCCTCCCCATCCCACCTTCAGTTCGGCGGTGTCCCGTCCGGCCGGGCTACTCTCGAGCACCTCCTTCCAGCCCTGCAGGCGCTGGATCTCATCGAGATCAAAGGGGCGCTGATAGACGAATTGTTCCACCTCCGCCAGCAATCGTGGGAGTCCTTGGGTACGGTCATGAACCGCCCGACTCCGGATGTGAACGATTCGCTCCCAGGTTCCCGCCACCGCGTGAAACTCGGCACGTGCCTGGCTGACGGTCGGAACCAGCGGCCCGGTGATACCTCCGGGTCTCAATCGCAGGTCGGTGCGGTAGAGTGGAATCGAACCGGCATATCCGGTCAGCAATCTCAAGATCCCCCGTGCCACCGCCTCGCACGGGCCCGCCGGAGTCTGATCATCTCGGATGAAGTACAGATCGATGTCACTGGAAAAGTTCAGTTCACGACCGCCCCATTTTCCCAGGGCCACCACCGCCATCGGTAATTGTGACCCCCCCAACACATCGAGAGCACAACGAATGGTGTGATCTGCCAGGTCGCTGAGAGCAGCGCCGGTCTGTTCGACATCGAGGAGCCCCTCCAACTCGCAGCAAACGATGCGAAGTTGTTCACGCCGATGCCAACGGTTGAGGGCACGAGCACGAGCAGTCTCATCGGCCCCGCCGATGACCGGCGGATGAGGAATCGCCTCGGGCGTGCTGGTGAAATCGGGGGAGGTCACCTCGAGTAGATGGCCCTTGGCCAGATCCACCATCGGATCCCCCGCTCCGAGAATACTGACCAGTTTCTCCAGTCGCCTCGACTCGAGGATTGCTGCGGGGAATCCGAGTGAGCCGCACAACAGCCTCTCCAGACCTCCGAGGGCTGCATCTGCACAGGATGCTTGCTCGAGCGCGCGGAAGATCCGCGCCTCCTGATCGTCGCCAATCTCTCTCAGAACACTCCTGAGGTTCCACATCGCTCGATCAGGGGTGGAGATTCCGAGCTGCTGGAAGCTCTCCCGTCGGATCTGTTCCGGCTCACGAGGAGAGTCCGAAATCGGCTCATTCCTCGCTTCTGAAGCATCTCCTGCCATCGCACCCTCCTCTCGCCTCAGTCTGGTCGACCCATTGCAGGGTGCATCCTGCTCAAGGAATCGCTGCGAGGAAACCCATCACCCCGGTTCGGGTGAACTCTTCTGCTGGCACCGTTATCCTCGGGGCCACCGGGTGGAGTCAAACTCCGCCAACAGGAGGAGGGACTGCGTGACCACCACGACCAGTGCTAGCGGGACCCGCTTTGGACCTCGCCAGGGGAAGAAACCACAGGGGGGTCATGTCTCGGCACCTCTGACGACCCAGCGAAGCGATCTGTGGCAGCGAGGTCCATTGCTGACCCTGCTCGGATTCGGGTCCTTTGTCGTCTATGTCACCTTTCGAGCATTTCAGGGGCTCGATTACTACGCCGCACCGTACCTGTCACCCTTCTACTCACCACTGGTCTACGCCAATCCCGAGTACTACTCCGGTTCGCCCACCTTCCACGCCTTGCTCGGAAACCTGCCCGCCGAGGCGTTGACGATGTGGGAAGAGATGGTGGCATTGTTGCCGCTGGCACTGCCTCTATCTCCGGCATTCTTCATCCTGATCTTCCCCGCCTCTTTCCGCGGCACCTGCTATTACTACCGCAAGGCGTACTACCGCAGCGTGGTCGGCTCTCCCGCAGGATGCAACGTCTGTCCCATCGCCCAGGGAACATACCAGGGCGAAACCAAGTTGCTGCTGATCCAGAACCTGCATCGATATGCGATGTACTTCGCGGTCGCCTTCATCTTCATCCTCGGCTACGACGGCTGGCTAGCGATGTGGATGCCCATCGATGCACAGGGCGCACCCTGGGTTGCTGGAGGCGGCGATCCTACGGCATACCAGTTCGGTTTCGGCGTCGGCTCGGTGGTGATGATGCTCAATGTCGTGTTCCTCGGCGGTTACACTTTTGGCTGCCACTCGTGGCGCCACATGATCGGTGGCCGACTGAACAAGTTTGCCTCCAGTTCCGGGGAGACGGGGCTCTCCTACGCCGTCTGGAAGATGACCAGCTGGCTCAACGAACGTCACATGCTGTTCGCGTGGGTCAGCTTGTTCTGGGTCATGTTCACCGACTTCTACATCTGGGCCGTCTGTAACGGCTGGATCACCGACCTCAACAGCTGGTCTCAGACCGCTGCCATCGGTCAGTAAGAAAGGACCTCTCGTGATCCATCTCGATGAGATCCAGACCATCGAACACGACGTGCTGGTGGTCGGTGCC
>CAVOEM010000216.1:0-5020 GCA_963694575.1 Planctomycetes bacterium UBA1146
AGGATTTGCCTGATCGGTGTTTCCATAATCCATCACGAAGATCGAAGGTGTACTGGGGAAGCAGTGCCCAACCGTATATGGCCACGAGATGAACCGCACTGACGAGGTAGTTGAACTCTCTGGGGCTGATGAAGTAGTTGAAATTGAGCCGTGCCCAGCCTGGTTTGATTGAAGGCCAGCCTTCATTAACACAACGGATGAAGGAATCACTGATCTCTTTCTTCAAGCCGAAGAGCATCGCCCCGTAGGGGCCAGCACAAGAGCACCCTCCCCTGGTCTGGATTCCGAAGAGGTCATTCAACAGGGCAACGATGAAGTTGTAATGGATGAATTGATCGCCGTGTCGAATCAAGAGCGAGATTATCGAGAGTCGATCCGCATCGGGATTGCCGATGACCTTGATCTTCGGGTTAGACATCCATGAAGAGACTGCTTGTCCCACGAAATTGTCTTCCAGGCATCGAATGGTATCGGTTCCCACATCGTCCTTGAGTTGAAAAACGAGTCCTGCTCGGATGGATTCGATAATGGCGGGAGTCCCACCCTCTTCCCTGTGTTCGATTCCGTCGCTGTACACGGCGATGCTGTCGGTGACATAGTCTACTGTCCCACCACCGGGTTGAGTGGGTACGGTGTTCTTCACAAGATTCCGTTTGACGACAAGAACTCCAGGAGTTCCTGGTCCACCGACAAACTTGTGGGGTGAAATGAAGATGGCATCCTTGCTGGCAAGTTGATTTTCGCCCACGGGATCTTGAGGGTTCATGTCGATATCTACATACGGTGCTGCAGCGGCGTAATCCCAGAATGCAAGTGCACCATGTCGATGAAGCAGTGTCGTAACAGTATCGACGCTGGACGAGATGCCCGTGACATTTGACGCGGCTGAAAAACTGCCGATGCGCAGGGGCCTATCGGAGAATTCGAGCAGTTTTGATTCCAGGGCTTCCAGATCGAGCCCACCATTGGAATCAAGAGGGATCATGTGCAGGTCAGCAAGGCTGTGCTGCCAGGGAAGGATGTTACTGTGGTGTTCGTAGGGGCCAATGAACACCACTGGTCGTTGCTCGGCAGGGATCTGCAACGATAACTGATATTTTTCATCGATATCCGGCGGCAAGCGAAGATTGAGAATGTCGATCAACTTGTTGATGGCACCAGTCGCTCCAGAGCCGACGAAGATGACTGCGTCGTCCTGATTTGCACCGGTGGATCTGGCGATTTTCTCTCTGGCTTCCTCGCGAAATCTGGAAGTTTGTAGGCCGCTCGCCGATGCCTCTGTATGCGTATTTGCGTAGAGAGGCATCACTTCTTCTCGGATGAAATCCTCGATGAAACCGAGAGATTTCCCCGAAGCGGTGTAGTCCGCATAGACAATTCTCTTTTTCCCGAAAGGGGTGGTTAGCGCAGTATCGCTGCCGATCACCGATTCCCGGATGGTCTTCAAGAGTGCCGCCGATCTGGGATCCGCGGCTTCGACCGTCTCCGGCACAGTAAGTACAGAAAGCGACACATCAAATCGAGGCGAACCCGCCTGCCAGGAGTGCAAGGAGCCAAGACTGCGCCACGCTCTGGTCAGATCGAAGGTGCCCTTGGGGCCGCTCATCTTTGATCTGAGAGTATCGATCTCCAGCAGCTGGTAACGAAGACCCAGGAGAAGAAACTCACTGAATACCCGCCGACTGTTTTTCTCGAGTGAATCGTAAATCGGTCGATCGAGGCGTTGGACGATGGCAGAGGATGCGGCCACGACATCCGCATTGCGAGGAGCCCCGGTGATGAATGCACCGGATCCGATCAGATCTCCAGCGGTCAGTCTTGCGGTCCTCAGGGGTTTTCCGGAGGCACCTCTACGGATGACATCCAGTTCTCCCGAACTCACGAAGAAGATGGAACGGCTGTCTTTACCTTCTCTGATGAGATGCTCACCTTCCTGGATCGATAGCGAGTGGAAGGCTTTCATGAGTGTGGCCACACTCTTTTCAGAATTTACATGAGAATTGTTGACCAGCTGTTCCAGTTGAACGGGAGCCGAAGGGGGAGCACTGCTATCAGGCACTGGATTGTCGTCTTGCAGCTGACCCTGGATGGAGTCGATGAGGTCAATGGATCGATTCTCGATTCTTCTGGCCAGGCAATCGATGGTGAGATCGAGGAGACCGTCGTATGTACTGCCCTCTGAGTGTCGAAGAGCCGAGAGATCCTCGCCGCCAAGGACCAACAACCGACACGGTTCGGCCGCTCGGATGGTGGCAGTTCGAAGCTCATCATCGAAGAACGCGGATATCTCTCCCAGAATCTGTCCCGGTTCACAGCGGGTGACGACCTCGTCGTCGACGAGTACCTCCAGCGACCCCTTGAGTATCCAGGCGAGTTGATTCGCCCGCTCACCATCTTTCCACAGGACCTCACCACCCAGCAGTTCACAGCTTTTCCAGCCCTGATCGTGAAACTGATGGAGTTGGTCTTCCCCTGGAGTTTTGTTTGGATCGAAGCGACTCATATTAATCCGTTCGACCTGTTCACTCTGAAGTGACCATGGTCTTTTCTTGGTCGACCTGTGAGGTGTCACAGACTCCGCCGGGGCAAGCGGGGGTGATCGCATCCGGGTCGCGAACACTCGCGCGGTTGAAGAACTTGTAGATCCAACAACCTACGCAAAACCCCACGGCGCACTCGAGCCACATGAAAGCGAGACAGAGCATGCAGATGTAGAGAAAATAAATACTGGTGATATTGCTATTGGTGAACACCATCATGGTGAAGGAAAGCGCAACACCGATACCCCATGCGAATCGTTTTTGCACGGCTCCAACATATTCAGGTTTCTGGTTGATCACGAGAAGTGTGCCCAGCACACCGAAAGGGCTTAGTGGAGTCAAACCAGTGAATATTCGAGCCGTAAAATCGTAGAACAACAGCATCGTGATCACCTTGATGAGTTCGTAATTCCCCTGGAGCAAGGCCGGTGCAAATGCGACGACTGCTGCAATCAAGGTCAGACCCGCTGCGGCTCGAACTGCCCGCTCATTGACCACAGGATAAGGCGCCGGCTTCCCGTTGATCTCGAGACCTGGTATCGGCTCGGCGAACCTGTACCAGGTTGAGGTCAAGAAGGCAGCACGTGATCTGGCCTGCGGCGGAGCGGATGCCACAGGGATCGCTTCCATTTCTTTCGGTACCGTCTCAGAAGACAAGAGTGACACTAACACTGATCTGATCGTCAGTTCCATGGGCGAGATCATCGTGGAGCTCGTAATTGACATTGATCCGGTGCAGTTTTTTCTGGCCGTAAGGGTAGTAGCCGGCACCGATGGTGGTGCGGTCGCGGGAATCATACCCATCAACAGTATTCCCGTCGGTATCCTCGTCGTGATCGAATTCGTCGTAACGAATCGCACAGAACAGATCCGGTGATGTGAAGTATGTGCCCTGGACATAGAATCCACTCGGTGAGACCGGGCCGTCGGTGATGATGTCGTGTGACCCCGATTCCGTGGTGGCCGTGATCATCTCTGCTTGCACGGTGGCGACCCGGAGGTTGTCCTCGTGGAGGTCCCATCGGAAATCGACTCCCCAGGCATCTTCGTCATGAGCCTCATCGGGAATGGCGGGGTCGGTGTCGGCATCCCCCTCGAGGTGCAAGGATCCAGTGTAAAAGGAAGTCCCGACGGTCCAGCTGCCAAAGCCGCCCTTCTTCGGGCTGCTGAGCGAGGCGCGACCGACAAAATCCAGCGAGTTGTTGTCGTCGTTCTTGAGGATTCCGTTGCCGTTCATCGCCATCACCTTGTAACCGAACTTGTACCCGGAACCGAGTTGCTGAGAGCTTGCCACTTCAAGACCAAAATCCCTGAAGAATCCGGGTCCGGTACCCGCATCTCTTCGGACCAGGTCGCGAGCGATCGCACCGTTGATGAAGGCCGGATGATTGAAGTCCCACTTCGAAAAGGATGGATAGGTGCCGATTCCGAAGGGGTACTTGAACTGGCCCAGACGCAACGAAGTAACATCGGAGACGGAGTACCTGAGGAATGTCTGTAACAACTTCGTCTCTCGCTCACCGGAACCACCTACTACTCCATCGAACATGAAATGGTAACTGAGATCATCAGCCACCTTTCCGTTCGCTCCGAAGCGGGCTTTCCGAAGCATCAGTGATTGCTCGTCTTCATCTCCCAGATCGAGCTGGCTTTCAATTTGAAGCCAGAAGAAGGGATCAAAGGTGGGCTCGAAGCCGCTCGATCCAGGGGAAGAGTCCTGTCCATCGATCGTTTGAATCGATCCACCTGCGAGCACCAGCACCGATGTGAGCAAAACTAACAGTACAAACTTCAATGTTCCTCCTCGGTCGAAAATGGAATTAACAGGCAACTGATGTGGTGGAATCTCGTCCTTCGTGAGACGAACAGAGAGGCCTTACCAGCTATCATCTCCTTGATTTTGTCTACTTGGAAACACCTCAGGATCTTATCCTTCACAGAGAACTCCTGATGCTAGGGAGGGAAATTGGACCAGTCAAGGCAACAGATCGTTGAATGCCGGCAGGAGATCGAGGTGTACTGAAATCGTGGTCTCGTTGAGGGTGGAGATGACCTGTAAGATGACCTGAGAAGATGGTGCTGCGGTAGCGAAGGAGTCCTTGCATTGGGTTACAGGTCTATCCTCCCCATAGTCATGTTTCGAGCAACACTGACCCCGGTCATGATGCTCTGGCTGGGCTGGATGCTGATCTGCGGAGATCTCGGGGCGCAGGGAGCGCCCTGGTCTGCTGCTGCGACTCCCGCTGGCGGTGGCTATCTGCCCTGTCCTGATCCCACGACCGAGGCCAATTTCGGAGCGTCGATGGATGTCTCGGCGCAGTTTCTCGTGGTTGGCGCCTTCCCTTCCAGTCAGATCTTTCTGCAGGAGAAAAATCCGCTGACGCAGATGTGGCAGCCGGCACAAATCGGCGATCTGGCCACTCTCACTCCGGGTCAAATCGTCGGCGAGAACTGGTTCGGATACTCGATCTCTGTCGACG
>CAVOEM010000217.1:0-5005 GCA_963694575.1 Planctomycetes bacterium UBA1146
CTCTGCGACCACATCGGTGATGAGGTCGCTCAGGCCATCTTCCTCAGCGATCGGTGCGACCACTTCGGTGTCTTCCACGAGGGGCGCTGACGACTGCGGTTCGATCGACTGCGGGTTGATCGACTGCGGTTTGACTGACTGCGGTTCGATCGACTGCGGTTTGACTGACTGCGGTTCGATCGACTGCGGTTCGATCGACTGCGGTTCGATCGACAGTGGTGTGCCGGAGAGACTCGCCTCGAGAACCTGTTCGGCGGCGCGTTGCGCCTCGGCCAGGGTACGCTGCATCGCCAGCGCCGCTTCGATCGCCTGCATCAGAGACTCCTGGCTGCTGGCTTGCAGAGCGTCGGTCACAGGAGAGTCGATGTTCGAGGGAAGAATCGCGGGATCGGGAGTCTTGGTTACGGGTCCAGCCAGGCTCTTTGGTGGTGTGACCGCAACTGAAGAGACGGTCGGAGTCACTTCTCCAGGTTTTAAATTGGCACCGCCGATCATCACCACCATCGCACCATCTGCGTTGACCTTCTTCGGACCACAGGGGTCCCAGGCACAAAGATCGACCGGGTGCCCTTCCACCGCCAGTCTTCCGATGGCCCGAGCCAGGTCAGTTCCATCGACCTTCTGGGCATCGATGCAGATCGCCGAAGATTGAGGGGATACTTCTGCGATGATCGACTGGATCAAACCTGTGAGTACCTGCCCAGGCCCCACTTCGAGGAAAGTAGAGGCTCCACACTGCACCATTTCCTCGATCATCTCGAGAAACTGAACCGGACGTGCGATCTGGTTTGCGAGCAAGGATCTCGCTTCTCCTTCACCATCGGGGTAACGGCGACCGGTGCTGTTAGAAAACACAGGAGCCGTGGATGGATGAATCCTCGCCTGGTTGAGGACTTCCTCGAAGGGGATCGTGGCGGATGCCACTTCTGGTGAATGGAATGCAGCGGCGACCGGTAACTTTCGATGACGAATTCCCCGCTGGTCGAGGACTCTCATCGCATCGGAGATCGCCGATGAAGATCCAGAGAGCACCGCCTGCTGCGGTGCGTTACGATTGGCGATGACCAGATGGGGGCAGTTCTGCTCGACGAATCTCTCCAGTTCTCCGATCGGTAGCGCGACCGCCAGCATCGATCCTGCATCGTCTCCTCCTGCGCGTGCCATCAGGCGACCGCGGAAATTGGCGAGCTGGTGGAAATCGACTTCACCCAGCCGTCCGGCTGCCGCCAGGGCAGTGAGTTCGCCGAAGGAATGACCTCCGAACAGTTCTCCGGCGATTCCGAATCGGCCCAGAATCTGGTACAGCCCCAGGCTGACAGCGCCGAGTGCCGGTTGCGCCACATCGGTCTGGCGAAGGGCTTCATCGTGCGCCGTGGAATGGTCATCCCACTCTCGCGGCGGCCAGATTCTGGCGGCCAGGCCCGAATCCTCCTGTTGGTTCCAGAAGGCGCGTTCTGCCTCATCGATGACACGGATCATCTCCGGGAAGCGGCAGGCGGTGTTTCTCAGCATGTCGACTCGTTGAGAGCCCTGGCCGGGGAAGATGACTGCCAGCGATCCTCTCCGGGGACCATGATCACGATCGATTCCCGCAGGCAGACTCCAGCGGGTGTCCTGTTCCTGTTGAACCGCCTCGAGAGCGGATTTCAAACGTGCCGCAGCATCGTCGGAGCGACCGACGACGATGGAGATCCGATGATCGTCATTCGCCTTGAATCGGGCGCGACTATCTCGCGCCACGGCGTCGATCTCGATCGAGCTTTGCAGTTCCTGGATCTCGGTGAGTGCATGTTCGAGTTGCTGTAGCAGTGAATTCCGTTGGCTGGCGCTGAAACTGAAGAGCAGTGCGCAATCATTCCAGTCTGTTTCGATTCGACCCGCGGAGTTTTCCTCCAGCACCGCATGGAAGTTGCTGCCACCGAAGCCGAAAGAGGAGACCGCAGCTCGCCTGGGAAAGTCAGGGTGCTGAACCCAAGGGCGGGCGACCTCTTCGATGTGAAAGGGCGAGCCCGTTTCACGCAAGGTGTCGAGAGGTTGCCTGATCTTGATGCTGGGGGGCTGGACCTTGTGGTGCAGTGCCAGTACCGCCTTGATCAGGCCAGCAGCGCCTGCGGCCGCCTTGGTGTGCCCGATCTGCGATTTGACCGAGCCGAGTGCGCAGCGGTGCGCACCACTTCCTTCTCGTGCATAGATCTCCTGTAGTGCTCGGAGCTCGATGGCATCTCCCACTGAAGTTCCGGTGCCATGGGCTTCGACCAGTCCGACAGTCGATGGTGAGATGGCTGCCTGCTGATAGGCATCCTGGAGTGCTCGCTGTTGTCCATCGACGGTCGGAGCATAGATGGCCGATCCCTTACCGTCGCTGGAAGTACCGATGGAAAGGAGTCTGGCATAGATCCGATCGCCATCTCTCACCGCATCATCGAGCCGTTTCAGGACGACGATTCCGATTCCTTCTCCCAGTATGGTCCCGTCACCTTGGCCATCGAAGGGTCGTGCATCGCCGGTGGGGGACAGGGCCGGGGTCTTGGAGAAACACATGTACATGAAGATGTCGTTGAAGGTGTCGACTCCACCGGTGACCACCATGTCGCTTCGACCACTGTGCAATTCCAGAGATGCCAGGTGGAGAGCGGCCAGTGAGGATGCACAAGCCGCATCGGTGACGCAGTTGGTGCCATGCAGATCCAGTCGATTGGCGATGCGCCCGGCAACGACATTCCCGAGCAATCCGGGGAATGAGTTCTCTTGCCAGGAGACATAGGAATCGGAAATCTTTCTGACCACCTCGGATGCGGTTTCTTCGTCGACGCCAGCTTCGCGTAGGGCTCGCCACCAGTGCGGGTGTCCCAGTCGTGCTCCGAGTGGAACCACCATTTCGAGAGCCCCGGTGACCCCCAGGATCACCGATGTGCGCGAGCGGTCGAAAGTGGTTCGTGGATCGTATCCAGCATCTTCCAGTGCTTGCCGGGCGGCGACCAGTGACAGCAATTGAGAGGTGTCGGTGGCCTCGAGATCCCGTGGTGCAATACCGTAATCGAGCGGATTGAACGGGACCGGAGTGAGGAAACCACCACGCCTGCCATATGTCCGATCCGCGGAGGACTTGTCCCCATCGTGATAATCATCGGGATTCCAGTAACCGTCGGGTATCTCTTCGATCATGTCTCGGCCGTCGCGAATCCCTGCCCAGTACCCCTGATGATCCTGGGACCCGGGAAAGAGACAGCCGATTCCGATGATGGCGATGGCCGGATCGGGAGTGTGAGATGATTTTGATGCTTGTTTACTCATGATGGGGTCTTCATCGAATTGACTTGGGATTCGCCAACCGGTACCGGTGACCGATCGATGAAGCCGGGGGGGAACACCACTCCCTGGTGGAGAAGATGGGTATGCCTGGCGGAGATGGCCGCCCCTTGCAGGAGGGCCCGGGCGACATCGGCCACTCGGCGTGCGGCCGGGGCTTCGAGCCAACTACCTCGGGTCCATTCATTGAAGGCACCCATCGCCGGGCCGCACCAGATTTGATAGTCCAGTTTTCGCTCCAGAGCTCCGTTGTTGGCCCATTCGGAGGAGAGTCCCAGGTACCAGCGAAACACCAGTGCCATCTGGTGGTGCGGATCCTTGTTTGCCCGTTCCACCTGGGCTGGCTCGCGCTGGAGAAAGAAGGTACGAGTTTGTTCCCAGACCTGATCGATGGGCATCCGAAACAGGTCTTTCTCCAGACGGGAGCATTCTGCTGCAGGGATCTGATCGAGTGAATTGTAGTTGCGATACAACTCCAGCAGTTTCTTGGCCCTGGGACCAAAAAGGGTACCGCTGCGAAGAACCTGAAGATGCACTCCCATTTCGAACATGTCGGAAGCGGGAGCCATGATCACATCTGCTGGCCCTGCAGCCGCCAGCATCGAACGCACCACATCGCTCGATCCCGATTCAACGCAAGCCTGATGCACCGATCCGATGACGAAGTAATCGGCCCCCAGTGCCAGAGCGGCACAGATGGCATCGGGGGTACCCAGTCCACCGGCGGCTCCGATTCGAACCCTTCCAGTTGCAGGAACCTGCAGGGCGATTTCATCGCGCAATCGAGTGAAGGCGGGAACCAGCGTAGCCATCGGTCGATTGTCGGTGTGGCCTCCCGAATCGGCCTCTGCTGTGATGTCATCGCAAATAGGCATCGAGCGGGCCCACTGTGCCTGGTCGGGGGTGATCTCCCTGCGTTCGAGAAGGGATGAAACCATCGCCTGAGGTGCGGGGGACAAGAACTTACGAGCGACCTCGAGTCGCGAGGCTTTTGCCATCACTCGCAAAGAAGAGGTGATCTCACCAGAGGGTGCTCGTTGCAACGTTTGCAGTCGCATTCGGACCAGCGGTTCGGTGATATCGAGGAAGGCACTCGCCTCGACACAGGGAACCTGTTCCTTCACCAGCATTCGAGAGGTTTCATCCTCCATCGATGGTTCGGAAGGGCTGTGGATCAGATTGCATCCCCACGGTCGTCCGGGCAGTTGTTTCTTCAACTGGTGCAGTGAGGAGAGGATGGTGGCGGGGGCCTGTCCCGCAGCCCCGTAAAAGGAAAGGATGCCGATGCGGGCCAGTTCTACGACCAGTTCGACGGAAGCGATGCCATTGGCCATCGAGCCCGCGACATAATTACAGTGGGTGCCGTGATCGTGTTGAAACCCGGGTGATCCGAGAGAGCTGTGAGGGGTTGGGGAGAGCCAGCCGACCAGTGCACTGGCACTGCCAGAGTCTGCGCCAGAAGTGGAGTCAGAAGTGGCGGTGGTCTTGAGCTCGACACGACCGCCACGCACTGCAGAGATCGAACCCGATCGATCGGCGATCAGTGCGTAAGCCTGATCGAGATCCTCTATCGCTGGCCCCAGCGAGGTGTAGGTGACCTCGTCGGTGGGATACCAGTTTCCCAGCGATGACTGGAATTCTACATTCCCTCGCGGCTGTCCCATTTGCACTCCCCGATGGATCCGTTATCTGGCGC
>CAVOEM010000218.1:0-4931 GCA_963694575.1 Planctomycetes bacterium UBA1146
CCAGCGCTTGCCCGGAACCACGGGATGGGGATCTCCATACTTCGCGAATTGCTCGTCGAGTTCATCCGAGCGTTCGCTGATACTCAAGAAATCTATCCACCGCTCTTTGAAGCCATCCGCATCCTCGATGGCACCATGAAGAAGCCCGTCCGGATGCTTGTCATCGTTGTCGAATCCGATCCGCAAGAAAGCCTTTATTGGCGATTCTGACATCTCCAGGCCTCCTGCTATTTCTGCCCATCATCCCCCTGAGTCGGTTCAATTACCGAGACGGTCCGATCAAGAATAAACGATCCTATAATCTCCCGATATTCTGGGTCAATCGAAGGCATAACGCCAATCAGTCCCGAACCGATCCCGGCGACTCGCCGCTGGCCTACGAATTTTCACTCGGAGTAGCGCTCTCGCCATGGAACAGGACGATCTGAACCCTTCCTGGCCCATGAACCCCGGTGATCAGTACCCCTTCAATATCGGCTGTTTTCGAAGGACCCGTGACCAGGGTCATGCAGGAAGGGAGATCCTCCGGCGAGATGGTGAGGTCCAGAAGATCTTCTACGATGTGAGAATCGGAAAGCAATACCAGGTGGTTGGGCGGGACCAGGGATGTCAACCGCGACTCCTGATCGGAACCGGTGACCACCACCGACCCGGTGCTGGCCACGGCTGCCTTCGCCATGGTGATCCCGCATTCTATCTCCTGATACAAAACATCCAGTTCGACTTCCTCTCCGGCCACCCGGATCGAAGCTTCAATCATCTTCTCGACGAGTTCCTGTTCGATGATGGGATCACTGGAAATCTGGACCGATGTAATCGCAGCTTCGGTGAGGAAATTCACCACCACCTGGGCCACCTCTGCCCGCTGACAGGTCAAGACCTTCATTCCCACCGCGACAGCTCGATCGATGAATAAAGCCCGCAGTTTTTCTCTCACATCCGCTGACTCTGGTAAGGAGGGTCGAACCATGTCGTAATCGACCACCAGCGGCTCCACCGACTGTCCAGGGGATCGACCCAGAGCCGCTCGAATTCGATCTAGAAAAATATTCCTGGCCGTGCCTTTCATCGAATCGCCCCTCCTCGATCTCGCCATCGTTTTCGAAAACTGCGCCTTTCAGGAAGGATCAGGTCCCGATCTCTGGTCCATCCAGACAAGGGACCTGGCGCAGATCTGAGGCGATCCGATCCTCCGGCGAAACAACGCAACAGATATCCGTGGATCGATGCGGCGAGTCGATAATAGCGCTCAGAAGAGAAGGCAATTCCCATTCCCCACAGTGCAATCCTCTCTCCGAGAGTGCCGCGGCGCTTGCGAGTTTTCCGACGCAGTGCCACGAGCATCCGCGGGAGATCAATGTTGACGGGGCACGCCTCGAAACATGCACCGCAGAGGCTCGATGCCTCCGGTAGAGTGGGATTCCGGTCGAGGCCTTGCAGCAGTGGAGTAATCACCGCTCCGATCGGACCGCTGTAGACCGACCCGTAGGCGTGTCCGGTGGCTTTGCGATAGACCGGACAAGCATTCAGGCATGCTCCACAGCGGATGCACCCCAGAGACTCCCGGAATTGCGGATCTGCGAGGATTCGAGTCCTCCCGGCATCGACCAGAACCACATGCATCTCCTCCGGGCCATCGAGATCGTCCTGACGACGGGGTCCGGTCAAGACCTGGGTGTAACAGGTCAGCGGCTGTCCAGTCGCCGATCGTGCCAGCAGGTGCAGTAAAAACCATAGATCCTTGAAGGCGGGGACCAGCTTCTCGATGCCCACTACCGCGATGTGCGTAGGTGGTGCGGATGTACAGAATCGTCCATTGCCCTCGTTGGTGCACAGCACCAGCGATCCACTCTCCGCCACGAGGAAGTTACCGCCAGAGATCCCCAGATCTGCTCGGCGATACTTTTCCCTCAGATGTTCACGAGCGATGCGAGTCAGTTGCTCCGGCTCCTCGGTGTACTCTGCACCGAGTTCTCTGACAAAGGCACGGGCCACCGACTTTCGATCCTTGTGGATCATCGGCATCACGATGTGACTGGGAGCATCATCGTCTACCTGGATGATGAACTCACCGAGATCGGTTTCCACCGTCTCGACTCCGGCGGCCTCCAACTGGGGAAGGAGATGGATCTCCTCGGTCACCATGCTCTTCGACTTCACACATAATTTGGCATTCTTCTCCCGCGCAATTTCCACCACGATTCGATTCGCCTCTTGATGATCGCTAGCGAGATGGACTCGTGTCCCTGCCGCTTCTGCCCGTTCAATCCAGGTTTCGATGTAGTGATCCAGATGATCGATGGTATGACGCTTGATCTCGCCCGCGATCGATCGGATTTGATCGACATCGTCGCCAAATGCTTCCTTGAGCACATCCCTGCGAGCCTTATCCTTGAGGGTTGTGGCTTCTCTCACCGCGGATTGAAGAGATTCATCCTCGAGGAACCGTTGGGCTCGCGGACGGATGTCGTGGACTCCTCGCGGAAACAGGATCGGCTCACCATCGACACTGGTGGGAGGGGCTGCGGGATCCTTCAACGGGTTTCCTGCTCCCTCGACTGCAGTCCCAGTGCCTGACAGAACCACTCCGCCACGTGCTGGATCTCGATCGGAGTTCCTCGACGCGAGAGCCGACCCTCGATGTTCATGGTGCAGCCGGTGTCATTGCACAGCAAAACAGATGCACGACTCTCCTCCAGCGCAGCACAGCGATCCTCTGCCAAGGCTCCCGAGATCGCTCCGAACTTGCTGGCGAAGGTGCCACCAAATCCGCAACACTGCTCCTCCTGGCGCAATCGCTTCACTTCCAGCCCCGGAATCGACTCGAGAAATCGACCGGATGCTTCAAACCGATTCAACTCCCGTAAGTGGCAGGAAGGGTGCCAAGCCACCACCGAGGCGGCATTTCCCGGATTACCGACGATCTCATCGGGAGCCAGCCCCAGGTCCTGTTCGATGAACTGCACCAGTTCTCGGGTGCGGCGAACCATCGATTGCACATTGGCGGGAACCACGCTCTCCGACCCGAATAATTCCAACGCATGGCGAGTGATCATCGCGGCGCACGATCCAGAGGGTGTCACGATCCACTCATCCCCCTCGAAGATCTGGGCCATCCGCAGGACCATCGCCCTTGCGGCTTCTTCGTCGCCGGAGTTGCGATGCGCCTGCCCACAGCAGGTTTGCCCTTCGGGAAAGATCACCTCACAGCCCAGATGCTCCAGCAACAAGGCGGTCGCCTCCGCCGCTCGAGGGGCAAACTGGTCCGCAAGACACGGTATAAACAGCAAGATGCGCAAGCTCTGGCCTCCTCCATCCGCCTCCCCCGATAAAATCGGCCCTGGAGACAGTCCTCGCCACACCGAGAAGATCACCTCACAGCGGCTCCTCGGCAAGTCAGTGCATCCCTGATCCTTGACACCCCGGGCTCACCAGAGGACTCTCATAGCATCGCGGAGGACCACCTCCGACGAAAAATCCTGGCCGCTCATTCCCGAGGAGGTGACCCGTGGCGTCCATTCAGGGCCCAGCGCTGTTTCTGGCGCAATACATGGCCGATGAGGCCCCCTTCGACAACCTCGACACCATCGTCGACTGGTGCAAGGACCTCGAATACACCGGCGTGCAGATTCCGACCTGGGATCCCCGTTGTATCGATCTCGCCCAGGCCGCCGAATCTCAAGGTTATTGCGACGACTGGAAAGGTCGCATCGAGCAGAAGGAGATGGCAGTCACCGAACTGTCGACTCACCTTCAGGGACAGCTGGTGGCTGTTCATCCCGCTTACGACTCGATGTTTGATGGATTCGCTGCAGATGCAGTGAAGGGAAATCCTGCCGCTCGAACCGAATGGGCCATCGAGCAGGTCAAGCAGTGCCTGAAGGCGAGCCAGAGGCTGGGGCTGACATCGATGGTCACCTTCAGCGGAGCCCTCGCATGGCCCTATGTCTACCCTTGGCCACAGCGCCCCGCAGGACTGATCGAGGAAGCGTTCTCGGAACTGGCCAGAAGGTGGAAACCGATCCTCGATTATGCCGATGAATGCGGGGTCGATTGCTCCTACGAGATCCACCCCGGCGAGGACCTCCATGACGGGGCCTCCTTCGAACGCTTCGTCGAAGCTGTCGGTGATCATCCACGTGCCTGCATCAACTACGATCCGAGTCATTTCGAATTGATGGCCCTCGACTATGTCGACTTCATCGATATCTACCATGACCGGATCAAGAGTTTCCATGTCAAGGATGCGGAACTGATACGCTCGGGAAGGACCGGAGTCTACGGTGGCTACCTCGACTGGAAGGACCGCTCCGGCCGCTTCCGTACGCCGGGAGAAGGCGCCATCGATTTCTCTGCCATCTTTACCGCACTGACTCGCCACGGTTTCGACGGCTGGGCGGTGGTCGAGTGGGAATGCCCCTACGAACACTCCTCGGTAGGAGCGGCCAAGGGAGCCGAGTTCGTCAATGCTCACATCATCGAGGTGACGGAGAGTTCCTTCGACGATTTTGCCGGCGGTAGCGATCCTGCAGAGAATCGCAAGATCCTCGGACTGGACTGAGGGAGATGGCATGAGTAACAGAGTTCGCATCGGAATGATCGGCGGTGGCCAGGGAGCCTTCATCGGGGCGGTGCACCGCATTGCACTGCGGATGGATGATGCCTTTGAACTGGTCGCGGGTTGCTTCGGAAGAGATCCCAACAACACGAAAGTCACCGGTAAAGAACTGGGGCTCGATCCCGATCGCTGCTACCCCACCTGGGAACGGATGATCGAGGCGGAATCACAACTTCCCCCCGAACAACGCATCGAGGCGGTCAGCATCGTCACCCCCAATCATGTCCACCACGGCCCGGCAAAGGCCGCGCTGGAAGCGGGATTCCATGTCATCTGCGACAAGCCTCTCTGCATCTCGCAGGAGCAAGCGGAC
>CAVOEM010000219.1:0-4871 GCA_963694575.1 Planctomycetes bacterium UBA1146
CCTGGAAAGAGCCAAGCACGGTTGGGTGATGGCCCTTCGATAGGATCTGTCATGCTGGCTCCCATCTCGGTCGCCTAGAGACTAGTTGCTGGTGGGCGACTTCGTCTGGCTGGTGCGACTCGGATCCACAGTGGAAGGACCCACAGTGGAAGGATCCACAGTGGAAGGATCCAGATGCTGCATCTCGCGCTCAATCGAGTCAATCAACTCCTGCTGGATCCCGTTCGCGATCATTCGAACGGTCCAGGAGAGGGCGTTGGCGACCGCCTTCCGATCACTACGTCCGTGACCGATGGTACAGACCCCCCGGGGGCCCAACAGTGGAGCGCCGCCATACTCGGAGTAGTCGAATCGACTGCGGATTTTCTGCAGTCCACTCTTGAGCAATGCCTTGAGCGGCGCAGCATCGCTATCGTGCTGCGCGAGTCCATCCCCGAGTTCAGTGGCCAGGGTCTTGAAGAGGGATTCTGAAAAGCCTTCTGCTGTCTTGAGAACGACATTCCCGACGAATCCGTCGCATACCACCACATCCACGTCCGCATGGAAGATGTCACCCCCCTCGACGTTTCCGGCGAAATCGAGGCCACTCTCTTCCAGTAGCTGGTAGGTCTCCTTGGCCAAGGTATGACCCTTGTCTCGCTCGGACCCGACATTGAGCAGGCCCACCCTGGGAGACTGTACCGAGTATACGCATCTCAGCATGGCATCCGCCATGATCGCATTCTGTAGCAGGTGCAAGGGACGGCATTCGACATTGGCCCCGCCGTCACACAACATCACCGGTGTTTCGCCTCGAGGCAGCGGTAAAGCGATGGCTGGGCGACGCACCCCCTTGAGCATTTTCAGGTGCACCGTACAAGCGGCCACCATGGCACCGGTGTTGCCGGCACTGAAGATTCCGTCGACCAGATTATCCTTCTGAAGTTTGACCAGTAAGGAGAGGGAGGAGTTGGGCTTGTTTCGAAGCGCCTCGACCGGCGATTCGCTCATCGAGACCCATTCATCGGTATGGGAGATCTCGATTCGTGACGGATCATGGTCGAGTTGGGATAATTCCTGCTCGATCTGATCGGTCGGGCCGACGAGAACGATGGAGAGTTCAGGATGATTCGACAATGCTTCGACTGCCCCAGCAACCGGAACGTCGGGCACACTGTCCCCACCCATGGCATCAACGGCTATGCGAGGCATATCACTTCTTCTCTGAGTGGAATTTAGAAGTCCTCGACCGCCAGCAGGGTACGACCGCGATAAGTGCCGCAGTTTTCGCAGATGCTGTGGGGCAAGGTGAGGGAATTGCAGCGAGTACACTTGCTGTACCTGATCGGACCCAGGGCGTCGTGTGCACGCCGCTTGAGTTTACGCGCCTGGTTTGTTTTTCGCTGTGGTACTGCCATGTCTGCTGCTCCATCGTCTCTGTAAGTCGTCTTCGGATCGACAATCGCGTCCGACAACCTGATTCACGAGTCGAGTCCTTGACCCTTGGGAGAGGTCCAGCCGGGTCAAGCCTCAAGCGCTGATGTTAGGAGTGTTGGGGAAATCGGTCAAGGAGAACCGATGCCCCTCAGGAGTCTTTTCCCGCCAGGGAATCCTCCAGAGATCTGGACATCTGATCAATCGCCTCAGGCAGCCGATCGACTGCTTTCCCCCCAGCCTGGGCCATATCGGGACGACCACCCCCCCCACCACCGAGAATCCCAGCCCCCATCTTGGCCACCTGGCCGGCATGGACCGTCCCCGAAGGAAGGGACTCCGAGGTCCCGACGATGAATCGAATCTCGTCATTTCCCGAAGAAACCAGGATGAAGGCCCGGTCCCCACCCCTGCGTTTCAGGGCATCGGCGACCTGCAGCAACTGCTCCTGAGGAGCGTCCTGCCAGGTGGCGATCACCACCTCTGCCGTTCCGGCACTGCGTGTCTCGCCGTGACCCGCATCGAGATCGGAGAGCAGGCTTTTCGATGGAGTGCTTCCTTTGCCATCCTTCAGTGAACGATTCTCCCGTACCAGGGTTCCGATCCGATCGTGCAGATCCTCTCGCGGCACTCGCAGCAAGGAGGAAAGTTCATGGATCAGGTCCTCGTCGGCTCGAGTCCGACTGGCTCCGCCGACCCCGGTCAAAGCCTCGATTCGGCGCACACCGGATGAAACGCTGCCTTCGTGTACGATGACCATCGGTCCGATCTCTCCGGTTCTCTGGCAGTGAATTCCACCGCACAGTTCGAGCGAAAAGTCTGGCACTTCGACCAGGCGAACCCGATCTCCATACTTCTCTCCGAACAGAGCCATCGCACCGCGAGACTTCGCCTCTTCGATGGGAATCCCATCATGAATCTTCAGTTCCACATCTCGCAGTACCCAATCCTGGACCAACTGCTCCACCTCGGCGAGTTGCTCGGGTTGGATCTTCTCGTAGTGACTGATGTCGAAGCGAAGGCGATCGGGAGAGACCAGCGATCCTTTTTGTTGGACATGATCTCCGACCACCTGGCGAAGAGCGGCATGGAGTAGATGTGTCGCAGTATGATTGCGAATCACATGCTGCCGGCGATCGGTGTCCACATTGCAATGCACCGTCGATCCCGGCTGCACGTCTGACGGCTCCCCGTCGACGACTCGAACCAGATGGAGAAAGGTCCCTTCGGCGTTCTTCTGGCAGTCGAGCACCTCCAGCTGGAAGCCCTGGCCCTCGATGGTACCCGTGTCTGCAACCTGACCACCGGACTCGGCGTAGAAGGGGCTTCGATCCAGAACCAGAACCTGCTGGTCATCCGAAGAGAAGAAGTTACTGACGGTCGCTTCCGCCTGCGCGGACTGATATCCGACAAAATCGGTAGCTCCTGCGCCGTCGATCCGCGGGTCTCCCGAACTGGATCCAGAATTCATCGTGGTGACCTTGCTTCCCGCTCGACTTCGAGAACGCTGCTCTTCCATCAAATGATCAAACCCCTGCCGATCGACATCGAGTTTGACCTCCCTGGCCATCTGCTCTGTCAGGTCGATGGGGAATCCACATGAATCGTGCAGGAAAAAGGCAGCGGTCGAGGGGAACTGCTGGAGGTCTCCCGTTGCGACTCTTGCCACCTCGTCATCGAACCGAGTCATGCCGGTCTTCAAGGTTCGAAGAAACTGCTCTTCTTCGGAATGGATCAGTTTCTCGATCAAAGGTTGACGCTCGACCAACTCCGGAAATGCTTCGCCCATTTCCGAGACGAGATGGCCCACCAGTTGATGGATAAATGGACGCTCCATACCGAGCTTGTATCCATAGCGGCTCGCCCTTCGCAAAATTCTGCGCAATACATATCCGCGCTCTTCATTGGAAGGGAATGCTCCATCGGCGATGGCGAAGGAGAGACTTCTGAGGTGATCGGAGATGACCCGATGGGGTGTTCCTTCCGGACCACTGGAAGGGGCGACTCCGGTCAGTTCCCCGATCCTTTCGATGAGTCCCGCCAGAAGATCGGTTTCATAAACCGTATCCTTCTCCTGCAGCACCATGGTGATTCGTTCCAGACCCATACCGGTATCGATGCTCGGTCGTGGAAGGGCGACCCTTCCACCCCCTGGCTGCTTTTCGAATTGCATGAAGACCAGGTTCCAGATCTCCATCCAGCGGTCGCAATCACAGACCCCGAGCGCACAGTCCGGCCCGCAGGCCGCCTGCTCTCCCCGATCGACGTGTAATTCCGAGCAGGGCCCGCAAGGCCCCACATCTCCCATCGACCAGAAGTTGTCCTTTTCGCCAAGGCCGACGATCCGATCGGCAGATACCCCGACCCGGTCAGCCCAGATCGCTCTCGCATCATCGTCCTCGTGATAAACCGAGATCCACATCCGGTCGGCATCGATACCATACTTTTCAGTGATCAGTTCCCACGCCCAGACGCACGCCTCCTCCTTGAAGTAATCACCGAAGGAGAAGTTGCCCAGCATCTCAAAAAATGTCAGGTGCCGTGCGGTGTATCCGACATTTTCCAGATCGTTGTGCTTGCCGCCCGCTCGGATGCACTTCTGAGAAGAGCAGGCACGAGTAGAGTCCCGCGATTCCTCACCGGTGAATACTGACTTGAACTGGTTCATCCCTGCATTGGCAAAGAGCAGCGTCGGGTCATCATGAGGGACCACTGGACTCGAGGGGACGACCTCGTGTCCCGCGGTGGCGAAGAACTCGAGAAACTGGCTTCGAATCTGTGCGACTCGCATTTTCCGACTCCACTCTCGACAAGAGTTCTCAGAAGGTCATTTTCCAGAGTGTCAAACACTCTGGTTCGAGACGAGCAACTACGCCCCTGAGGACATTCTGATGAGATCGAGCGGAGGCCGCAAGGGGACCCGAGAAGCGGCCGCATCCACGAAAGGGCGCCGATCCACGGTGGCCACCAGCAAGCCGCCTGGCGGACGAGTTTCAGCGGACCGCTGCAAGACCCCGCAACCTCCCCTGCGACCCGCTCAGAGGTTCACAGGTGTGGAATTGAATCGATCTCCCCCGCCATCTCCCGCTCCGGATCGAACAGTAGTGGGTAAAAGCGACCGGCGAGCGGCTGTCCTTCAGGAAGGATGGGGAATCGATCGCTGCCGGGCCCCTCGAGGGCCTCCGGATGTGACCAGACCCCATCCGCAGCAAAATTGACCACCGCACCGCGCCGTGGAAATTGAGACCGATTCTGATACGAACCATGCATCACCAGGGGATGATGGAACACCGCTTCTCCCGCTCGAAGGGTCGCTGGAACCTGCCGATCCAATGCACTCCTCTGATCCCTATCGAGGACCTGCTCCACTGCTTTCATGTCACCTGCGAGTCCAGTGACAGGAAGAAGGCCCCACCGATGAGACCCGGGGACGTAGTGCAGGCAGCCATTATCGATGG
>CAVOEM010000220.1:0-4819 GCA_963694575.1 Planctomycetes bacterium UBA1146
CGACGGAACAGTGACCAGTTACACCACGGCCCCTCAGACGATTCCATCGACGGTCCTGTATTGCGTCTTTCCACAGTTAGTCGGCGAGGTGATTCCACCCAATTGCTGCACCATCGACTTCCTGGTCCGGCCGATCTCGGATCTACTCGCCAGTTCGGTTCCAGGAACCGGAGAACTGGAAGTGAGTTGGACCAATGCTTCCGTCTATGACGAGGTCAGGATCTATGTCGATGGAGGCCTGGAGGGTGCCGTCAGTGGTACCGCAAGTAGCTGGGTCAGCGGGCCTCGCCCGGTTCCCGGTACCGCAGTGGTGTGCGTCGAGGCGTTGCAGAACGGAAATGTCTCTGACTTGATCTGCAAGAATACTCCACTGATGGCCTCCAGAGATGTGATGGTCTGCCGGGAGCCTGGCAGCCCCATCAATCAGACTGTCAGCCCGGTTTCAGATTTCATCCTGATGACCAATAACATGCTCATCGGTGACATTGATGTGCTAGTGGATATTCGACACCCATTCGTCGGAGACCTCATCGTCGACCTCTCCTCCCCCTCCGGCACCTCAGTTACACTTCATGATCTGCTCGGTGGTGCGGACTCCGATATCAGCGTGCTCTACAGCAACGGTGCCCCGGCCAATGCCGCTCCCTACGATTGCGGTTGTGCGATGGACGCAAGCGGGCCCGGAACGATGGCCGATTTCATCAACACCTCGACTCAGGGTCCCTGGGTGATGACGGTGGAAGATATTTACCCCGGCGCCGTTGCCACCTTCGATCGCTGGTGCCTGCTCATCGATGGGGGTTGCCAGACTCTTCCGCCGCAGGATATCAGCGCCACCAGTGATGGTACCAACATCACCCTGAACTGGACCAACCCGGCGGACTACGACGAGATCCAGGTGATCCGAAATGGACTCCTGCTCGCCACCGGACTGCCGGGTACCAACACATCCTTCATCGATACACCTCCGGCAGGTGCCCACGAATACCAGCTGGTCGGTTTCGATTTCGCTCTCGGATGTAGTAACACCAGCCTGCCCACCCGAGCCGGGGTCATGATCACAGATGTGATCTGGATCGGCGAGACGGGAGGAGATGTCCTGAGTGGACTGACCATTGCCGACAACCTGCTTCAACTGGGCCGTTCCGTGATGACCATTGATTCCATCGATTCCAACACCATCGCCAGTACCGGAATTCCAGAGGTGCTCTGGTGCTGCCTTGGCACCTACCCCGAGCGTTATGAGTTGACCCCTGCCGATGGAATACTGCTCTCCGAGATTCACACCGGAGATGATGGACTCGACGGAAGCCAGGAACGTCCCGCTGTGGCCATCTACATCGAAAGTAATGATGCCTGGGCCTACGACGACCCGACTGTGTTTGCCCAGTTCGATGGTGTCGAGGATCAGAACTTTGGCAATGTCGAGAATGGCGACGATTCGTTGCTCCAACTGGTCGGAGTCGATTCCACTCACGGCCTCGATCTCACAGCTCTCGATGCACCGTATTCTCAAGACTCCCCTGGCAACGATTACACCGACCGACTGGTTCCTTGTGATCAGAACCCTGACCTTGGCGGTAATCAGGCTGGATTGATCTGGCTCGGATCGGACGCCTTCGTCGATTACGGAGTGGGTGTCTTCTACGACAGCACCATCGCACCGGTCATCAGCCAGTCCTGGGAACTGGGCGGCTACGCCTCTGACCTGATGTTACTGATTCCCCTGTACCTTGCTGCCATGGAGGGCGGATTGCCGCCCGCAGGTGACGAGTTCGTGCGGGGTGATATCAACGGGGATGGCGGTCGCAATGTTGCCGATGCCGTATTCTTGCTGGCGAGCCTCTTTGTACCGGGAAGTTCTCCGGTGCAATGTCTCGATTCTGGAGATTGCAATGACGATGGCGGAATGAACGTTGCGGATGCAGTGTTCCTTTTGTCGAGCCTGTTCATTCCAGCATCACCCGCGCCACCCGCACCGGCCGGCCCGGAATGTGGCGTCGATCCGACCTCAGACTCTCTCGATTGCCTGGTACAGGGGAGTTGTCCCTAGGCCGGGCCGAGGCGCTTGATCAGATGAGCCAGGACCAGTGCGAAGAGTGCGCCGAGGATTCCGCCGATCATCAGGGTGCGAGTCATGTCCTCTTTCCCCGCAGTACCGGATCCACTGGATACATCCAGATCGTCGTTGACCTGATCCTGCTGCTGATCTCCCCTGCTGGGACTCACCGAACCCTCATCGGATTCGTTCCCGCCACTGCCCCCCTGGCGTCGAGGGGAATTGCGGGGCTCTTCAGGATCCGATTTCCGGCGGCTGACTGCGGGAATTACACGATCCTTCGCTGAAGACCTCTGGCTCGTATCCGTAGCAGTCCGTGTCATCGAAACTTCGGGCCTGACGGTGGCGTGTTCTGGTCTTGCGGTGATGTCAGAGGGCTCTGCAGTGGGCGAGGCCAACACGATCGGATCTCCCAGAGCCTGGATTCCATCGGAACAAGCACTCAATTGAGCCTCGATGGAATCGAGCTTTTGCTCGATGAGCAGCAGTCTCCGACGGATGCGATCGATCACCTCTGCAAAGTCGCCGGACCGTATTTCGCCCGCCTCTACATCGGCCAGCGAACGATTGATTTCCTGGCTACGTGACTGGATTTTCTTGGCCAGAAATTCTTCCTGTTCGATCAGGTGATAGGTTTCCTCCCTCAGTCGCGAGTAGAGTGCTGTTCCTCTGTCACTGGCTCGATTCCACTCGGTCAACTGGATTTCACAGCCAGCGCTGGTCACTCTCATCTGATCCGTTCGATGTCGCAGTTCCTCAGTGACCAGCAAGAAGTTCTTCAAGATCTGGATCGACTGCGATGCGCTGACCTTGGGCGAGATGGGAGACGCCAAGGATGAGTTGGTGCTCTCACCGACCTCCTTGGAGGTGGACGACCCATTCCTGCTACCACTCGTGCTGCCACTCCTATGGCCAGTGGTAAGGTCCTGATCCTTTAAGCGCCTGAGTTCCCGGCGCTCGACTCGAAGCCGCTCTCGTGCCGCGATGGTCACCTCTCTCTCGCTCAAGATCCGCTCTGTGCGATCTGCCAGAATCGGTTCACTCGAGATCAACTCTTCGCGGGAAATTCGCACCGAGTAGTGACTCGCGAGAGTCTCGTTGAAGAGGGTCAACAGATACTGGTCCTGGTCCAGTTGGACCTCGGCCACCTCATTGCGCTCGTTTCCGTAGAGGATGAACCGGACCTGTTCCAGCACCCGGTCTGCAGCCATCGACTTTTCCGACTCGATCAGTTCTGGCGGACTGATCTCGGTCGAAATAGCGATTTCGACAGGGGGATTGGCCTGGAGTGCAGAAGCGAGAAACAGGCTAGAGATCACCCATCCGAGTCGCAGAAGAGATCTGGACCCACTCGATGAACTGGCCAGGGAGCAGGGTAGAGTGAAGCGTAGACCGCCCGGCCAAGGTTTCCCCGCCCGGGTCCAGCCCCGCAGTGATGTATCAGACGGCAATGGGACGATTCCTTCCGAGAATCCAGTTTACAGGATCCTGCGAGGCGAATCCCGTCCTAATAGCGGGCCTGAATCTCGGCGATCTGCTCGGCCACCTCCAGCGCCGATGGCCGTTGGGGCGGCGACAGCGATAACATCCGCCCGATCAGATCTCCCCAGAGAGCTCTCTCCTTCGTCAAGGGCATCTCGTCCAACTCCCCCCGCGCCAGCCGCCGGATCGCCTCGGCACCTCTTGAGGGGCCGAGAGGATGTCTTCCTTCCAGCACTTCTCTGGCTAGCAGACCGAGAGAGTAAATATCGCTGGAAGGAGCCAACGGCTCCTTCCTCGCCTGTTCTGGAGACATGTACCGAGGTGTTCCCCATGCCAGTGGCTCGCCGACGGTGCTTTCGCCCGAGATACGTGCAATGCCGAAATCTGCAATCTTGACCGCCACATCGATGGGCAGTTTTCGGAGTCTTTCGATCGCCACCAGGCCTCGAGGTTCCCCCCCCAGGATCTTTTTCTCTGCAGCATCGATGGCTCGTCTATCGCCCGACGCCGCAGCTTTTCGAATCACCGCTCGAGCCTCGTCCAAAGCCTCGATGAAGATGGGTCTCATGTAACGAGATCGAGCGATCAATGCCGCTTGCAAGTGAGCCTCGATCGCCCCCTGTAACCGCCCTGCAATGCGCAGAAGTCTGCCCCTCTTCAACCACTGCAGAGGCTGCTCTTCGGCAGGCGGCGGTAGTTGCACGATCAGATCCGCCGCAGCAGAGATGTACTGTTCCTTCTGCTGGTCCGTCACCTGGTCGGCGAGCGCTTTCCCCAGCCCTTCACTGACCAGGTTGAGGCGTCCATCGGAGCCCTTCTCCAGCAGCCCCAGTTCGATCGCTTCCGCCACCAGTGAATGGAAAATGGCTGCGTCCCCACGCACCAAAGAAGCCACCTGAACTCCCGTCAAGTTTCCGGAAAACAGAGCGATTCGCTCGAGAGTTTGTCGCAACAGGGGGGAGATCGTTTCGAGGATCGATCCAAATCTCTTCGCCTCCTCTCGTGCGCTCTCTCGCATCCTCAGTGGGTGCAACTTGGCGCCATCATCGTGCAGCGTCCAGGCTCCCCGCTGGATGCTCTCGCCGATGCTCTCGAGTAACCGTGCTGGATGGCCATCGGCACCCTCAGCGCCGTTGAGGTGGGACAGAAACAGTGCACCTTCCCCACCACTGGCATCGACCAGCATTTCGACCCATCGGGCGGCCGGTCCAGGCAACAACGGTTGGAGGTGGATTTCTCGTGACCACCCCTCCCGTTTCGCCCGTTCCAACGTCTGAA
>CAVOEM010000221.1:0-4770 GCA_963694575.1 Planctomycetes bacterium UBA1146
ATAAGATCTTGCCACCCAGCTCGAAAACCGATGCCGCCATGAAAAAGATCAATGCCTTGATACTGATGGATGGAATCCAGCCCTGCTGAGAAGCGAGGATCATTGCGGAAGCGATGAGCAGGTAGAAAGAGGATGCCACTGCGACGAATCGATCTTCGCCGTTCCAGTCATAGTTTTCGTTATTGAGACCGTAGGGATCAGCGTGGAGTACCTTGAAGTATCGGTCTAGATCCTCGTGGATGTCCATCGGCTTGGCGGGTTCGGAGTTGCAATCAGTCATTGGGCGGGATACCTCCTGTACCCATATCAGGAAAACGACGGGGATCAGACATCCGTTCCAAAAATATCGGCAGAGGGATGGCTACCCGCTACGGTTGTAGGCACGGATCTCAAAGACCCGGATCTGCTCCGTTGCGTGGGTGGTCAGGGCATGGAGGCGTAAAGAGCGCATCTGGACGGCGGCGAAACGGTGCCTTCGGAGGCGCAGATAATTTCCCTCGATATTGACCAGCTCGTGCTGAGCGCCAGTTTCGTCGACGAAACTGATCTTGTAATCCTTGACCATCTCTGGCTGAGGACCGCGGATCATATTTTTCGATGCCCCATCGGATGCGGAAAGGGTCAGTTGTCGATGGAAACCGCTATCAAAGGTGATCTGGATCTCATCCAGGAGTACTGGATCGTCCCAGGACAGCTCGATCCATTGCCCCCCATCGATCGCCTTGGCTCCCCAACGATGATCCCACTGGGTCGGTACATCTCGGACTTTCCCGTCGATGATGTGCTGGGGCTCGGCTCCCGCGAGATGATCAGAAGCGGACACCGAAGCGACCCGTGCAAGATCATCCGGATCCTGGTTGGCCACCTTACGAATCGACTGATCATCACGAAGTAGACGTTGCTGAAGTTCACCGATGTGAGTTTTTCGTAGTTGCGCAGGTAGGACACCTTTTTCATTGCACAGTGCCGCAGCGGTGCCGATCGCTTGCCCGGTACAGGCGCAAGTTGCCATCACTCGTGTCGAGGTGAATGCGACGTGTGAATTGGAGATGTTCCTGCCAGCCATCATCAAATTATTGATGTTCCCGCTGTAGAGGGATTCGAAGGCGATGTTGTAGGGCTCCTGAATGGGGCGCGAGTAAAAGGGAGGCTGATCCCAGTCATCGAATCCTCCTGGGGGGTGTTCGTCGAAGGGCCAGCCACCGATGCTGACCCCGTCATCTCTTTCCTTCCATCCTTCGATGAGATCTAGCTGAGTCTGAATATGAGCGCCGGTCATCCTTCGAGATTCTCTTTTCCCTGGAATCATCCCGACCCTTTGTAGTGCCCAGTGCGAGGAGTCGGGACGCTCTCCGGAGTTCTTGATCCAATCCCAGACACCCATCACGATTCTCAACAGTTCAAATCTCAATTCTTCATTGTCGTGGATGACATCGCGTTTGCCGCCCAGTTCGATCCACCAGTATCCATATTCGTAGGAGCCGCGGGGAATCTTGCGAAACAAGAAATCATTTTCGGTCATCTTGCGAGACCATGGAGGGGCGATGAAGTCGATCGGCTGATCGTGTTTTGTCGCCGTGAAGAGGATCGTCGAACCCTGTGAGTTCTCATCTCCCTTTTCAAGTGCGAGTGGCTCGTTGTAGAGGGCACGTGGTTCTCGGCCGGTGCGAAATTCCGCTCCAGCTTCGAGGCCCAGCCGACAATCCCCGGTACAGTCGCAGTAGGTTTTGGCCTGGATGCGGTAGATCGTCTCGGTCTTGTCGCACCGCGCCAACACCTTCTGGATCGCGCCTTCGCTCACTTCTGCGGAATAGATCGAGGTGTCGAGCTTCAAGGTGAGCAGCTCTTCACGCTGGCAAAGATCGTAAAGCGTCAGGTCAAACAACTCGAAGGCTCGATGGGGATTCCTGCGAGCGTCTTCCAAACGGATCTCTTCGATCAGTCCGCCCTCTCGCCAACCGGGGCGCTGGCCATGAACATCGGCGCCGACGATGTGCATACCGATCTCGCTGGAAGCATTTCCTCCCAATCTCGAGCGATCCTGTATCAGCACTGTTCGGGCTCCATTGCGAGCAGAAGAGATGGCGGCGCAGACTCCGGCCATACCACCACCAGCAACCAACACATCTACCTCCAGGTCGATGATGCGCATGTGCTTCTCGGAAAGGGTGAGATTCTCTGAAGGGTTGTCGGCCTCGGAGACGGAATGCACATCCGCTTCGGGGAGAGGCTCAGCAGCCGAGATGAATCGGCGTCCATCGACGGCAAGAGTGAGCCCTGCGAGCAGCCCGACCTGATTCAGAAACCCTCGTCGATTCACCGGAGAAAGGACGTGTTCGGGGGGATTGATTTCAGGGATAGTCATCGAGCAGTGGATTTCTTTGGGAGTTTCTTGGTACCCTTTTTGGTTGCCACTTTCTTGGTGGCCTTCTTCTTGATCCTTTTTCTGGTGCTGATCGCAGCTTGGGTCGCAGCGACGAATTCTGCCATCGGGACCGAAGCGATCGCATCGGCGATCAGGTCGGGCTCACACTTTTCCCAGCTTGCGATTCGGAGGCAACTTTTGCCGATGTCCAGCCGGGTGCCGCGCTTCTTCCATTCAGAAGTGAGTTTCTTGAAGACCCTTGGAACGACATAAATTCCGCACATGTAGACGCCATAGTGACGCTTTTGCGCCGCGATGGCAGCATACATCAGCGGCTCTCCGTTGTAGGTTTCAGGACAGGCAGAGAGGGGAACCTCGTAGCAGATGAAACCCCACCGCATCTGTTCCTTGTAACCCTTGGGCAGGCTCTTTCTGATCAAGGCCCTCAGTTTCTTGACCGCAGGGCGGCGATCCTCTGGCAGTGAATCGATGTACTCCCGTGGAGTTTTAGCCTGGCTTTGCATGGCACCTCCTCTACAGACGCAGTGTCGATCTGTAATGCTAGATTGTCATCGATCCGGCTGGCTTCTTCAACGAGCAGCTCCCTCGGTTTATGCTGACGTCACGAGCCACGTTTACGTTCGGCTTACTGGCCTGTTCATGAAGGAGCGAGCACCATGTCAAATTCTGAATCTGACCCAGAATTCTGGACCTTGTTGCAAACCATTACGATTTTCGTGCTGGGATGCTGGCTGATCGACACCGGTCTGGACTGGAGCTTTATTGTCATCAGCAAGGAAGGGGCAGTGACTTATGCAATGGCCAGAATCCTGGTCTTGCTGGTGGGGGTCGCGGTCATCTTGAGGACTCGAAAATCTTGAGCCGAGATAGAAAATCTGCACGGTAAATCAGCTGCATTTGGTGCGATTGGTTTTTCGTCCAAAGGTTCTGCTGGTTCATGATTCGATAGCCCGATCCAACGATGGAGGTTGGCGCAGTCTACTGCCGTCGGCTGTTCTGGCCATCACCGGGGGTTCCTTGTACAGGGAGCTCAGTAAAGTGTGCTCTCGCGCAGTATCGGCTATCATGACATTCAGGATGGACAGGCAGATCTGTTCATCTCTGCAACCAAGTCCCCCGTCTCTTCAATTGACAGAGCGTCGTGAGTTGGCGAGTTCATTTTCAGGCCAACACTTCTTGATACTGGTGTGATTACTGGCTCCTCATTTTTCTTTGTCACCTTGAGGAGGAACCACTCCAGGGTGGACGATCTACCCCGCCGTCTTTTAGGATCGCATGATGAGATTCATCGATTGTTTTTCCAACAGCCCGACGCGTCTCGTGCTGCTGATTTCTCTCCTGTTTCTCGGTTGTCGTGGTGGATTTCTCGGGAACAGCATTACCGAGTTCGAAGATGTACAACAAAAACTGCTCGAAGGTGTGTTCACTCCTCAAGATGGTCCGCCAGACTACATTTTGTTGGAAGGTTACCCGGTGGAGTACAAGGAGGCGATTGGCGCCGGAATTGACGTGGCGAGGAATTACCTGGGAAATCATGGCCCGGTTCGAGTTTATATCCTCGGGAAATCTGCGGACGAGGTGGGGACTGCAGAATCCCGTGAAGAGTTCCTCGAACAGTACTGCAATCCCCGGCAGCAGAGCATTGTTCCCTCCTTTGATGAAGACTGTATCGGCGGTCCGGGTCAAAGATTAATCGATGCCGCCAGTCGAGGAGATCAGGAAGCATATCTGTCCATCGTTGTCTTCACCGATCCGCCCTATGCAGAACTTGTTTTCATCAATTCTCACGAGTGGGGCGAACAGGACATGCCGTTGCGTGGGATTCATGAGTACACCCATGTTTTCCAGCACCAATATCCCAGCGCTCCCGGCTGGCTCACCGAAGGCGGAGCGGTTTTCTTCGAGGCATGGTTGGGAGGACAGCATCATTGGGTCGATTATCGTCGGGCGATGCAGCGATCGATGGAAAACGCCATGGCAGCCGTGGCCAAAAATAAAGGTCTGTCCGATATGGAATACCTCCTCGATCTTCCCCAGGAGATGGAGCCATATCACCGGAATATCGCCTATGACATGGGGGCCTGGGCGGTCGCATTCATCATCGCCAGCTCATCGGAAAAGAGCATTTCTCGATTTAGAGATCAATTTTATCCCAGTATGCGCGACGAGGGATGGAAAGAGGCGGTGAGCCAGTTCTCTGGATCCAGAGATCTGGGCCACTTTTATTCTCGCTTCGATGAATTTCTCCAGCAATCATCTGGTCAGCAGATGGAACTTCTCGACGCCCTTCAGCCATGAGTCTATCAGCGATCCATCGCGCCGCTGAAACCGACATCATTTCGAATCAGTTGTGAACTTTTCGGTGAATAACTACGAAAGTAAGA
>CAVOEM010000222.1:0-4741 GCA_963694575.1 Planctomycetes bacterium UBA1146
TCTGGTGAGTGGCAAACATCCTGCGTCGTTGGCAGAGCGAGTCCTGCAGGACCCACACCTTTATCCAACCCCATCTGGTGAGTGGCAAACATCCTGCGTCGTTGGCAGAGCGAGTCCTGCAGGACCTGCACCATAGTGCCGATGGCTACCAGTGAACTCCTTCCATCGATGATGCTCTCGACTGCGTTAGTGACAGCGCTGCTTCGGAATCGTCGAAGGATGCTCCTGACTGAGCTACGAGGCATCATCGAGAAACGTGTACCTGGCCCACCAGGCGAGGAACCGTCGCTACCCGCTCGGTTTGCACATCTCGTATTTCTCTGCAGGTATCCTGCTCCTCGTTCTGGCCAGCCCCTACCTGTACCTGATGGCAATTGTCATTCGAGGCACCTACTTCTTCCTGGGTAGGGCATGGTGAAGGACTTGACCGATGAATCGTGCGACAATGGCGGGGGAGGCCTCATGAACGTTCGATACACACTTCTCGCCCTGCTGACGGCGGCGCTATTGCCCGCAACTGGCCAATCTCAGCAGGCTGCCATCGAATTTGCCCCGCCCGTATCGGTCGTGATGGCGGACAAGGTCAATGCCGTCAAGATGGCGGACGTCGATTCCGATGGCCACCTCGACATCATCGCCTTGCAGGGGGAGCCGGCACTCACTTCGGGGATGTTTGTCGCTCTCGGCGATGGCAGCGGCAATTTCGATGCCCCCGTCTTCAACGCGATCTCCATCAACTGGCCCTGGTCGGTTGATTTCGGCGACATCAACGAGGATGGAGTCATCGATGCGGTCGTGACCGATTTCCTGAGCGGCCAATTTGCCTACATGGAAGGAAACGGCGACGGAACCTTCAGCGAACAGCCGAGGTTGGTGCCCGGCTGGGGAGGCGGAAATCCGCAGGTACAGCTCGCCGATATCGACGATGATGGGCACCTCGATGTGATCGCCGTCGAAATGTTCGGTTCGCGGTTACAGGTGGCATGGGGCACAGGAATCGATGATCCGCTGGCAGCGTTCGACGGTCTGGCGTCGGTCCTGCTGACGGGATATCCACTCAGCTTCGATATCGCCGATCTCGATGGCGATGGCGACCTCGACCTGTGCTGCGGTTTCAACGCCGGCAGCGGCGGTGGGGTTGCGACCACCCTCTACCAGGGGAGCAGGACCTTCTCCGCCGAGGAACGCGAGATCGGCGGGCTGACCGAGTCTCACTGGTCGACGCTGGCCATCGACCTTGATGGCGGACTTCCCGAGATCGTGTCGATCGAGGAGGGTCTGGGTAACCTTGGAATCTTCACGCTGAATGCCGGGATTCCCCAGGCCGGGATCCCGATCTTCACAGGAAACAATCAGCGCCATGTTGCCGGTGGGGATCTCGACCTCGATGGCATCGCAGACCTGGTGATCAGGAACTACGCCTCCGGCGGGTTTCTCATCCTGCAGGGTATCGGGGCCTTGGAATTCCTGGATGTGTGGACCCTCGACGGACCGGTTTCGTTCTCGGGCCTGGAACTGGTGGATGTGAATGAGGATGGAAGTCTCGACATCGTTGTCGGCAACTACGACCAGTCGACCGTCTCCTACTACCTGAATCTGACGGTGATCGAAGCCTTCAGGCGCGGCGAACTCAACGGCGATGGCAACACCAACATCGCCGATGCCGTGTTCCTGCTCGCCTACCTCTTCAACAATGGGTTGACCCCGGGTTGTCTGGATGCCGCCGACACCAACGATGATGGGGGGATCAACATCTCCGATGCGGTGACCTTGCTGGCGGTTCTCTTCAGCGGCGCCCCGCCACTGCCGGAGCCGGTCGGCTCGTGCGGTCAGGATCCGACCGATGATGCGCTCGAGTGCGAAGATTCAGGAGATTCCTGCCTGTAAGGGCGATGGCCGCCGTGCCAGATCGCATCGACCCCTTCCACCGCATCGACCCCTTCCACCTCATCCACCCCTTCCACCTCATCCACCCCATCGGTACCCAGGCAGCGCCCACTTCCATCTGCCGAGGGTAGGCTCCTCGCCCCTCTCCAAACGAGAGCCGTTGGGCCCGTATTGGGCTCCAGATGCTGCTAGCAGCCCTCACAGATCCTTTTTGAAATAATCAGTCCGGCTCCCCCGGTGAAGCGGATCACCCTGTAGCGGGCATGAGCCTGCGGGGTCGCCGGGACTCGCCTCCGGTGTGTAAGTGGACAGAAAGTCGGTGAAACATGACAGCAATAGTTAAACGCTTCGGAGTCTGGGGTCTGATCTTCTTCACGGTGAAGGGCCTCTTGTGGTTGGCAGTGCCAAGCATGGCCGTGTACCTCGGAATCGGTGGCTAGCCGCGCCGATCGGGTACCTCGGAATCGGTGGATAGCCGCGCCGATCGGGTACCAGCGGATTCCTCGGAAAGTGGCCTCCACGCCCTCTACTGCCGGATCTCACGGGAGTTGAGGGCGCTGGCAATTGAGGGCTGCAGATCCGCTGGCTCTGCCAGGAGCAGGAAGCTGTAAAACCACGTGTATAGCCACTAATCAGCGATTTATACCAATTCCGACCCCATTTCTCGATCTACAGAAGTTTTCCGGTCCGGTGATCCCCTGGCTACGGATAGATAGGTAGCGGGCGAGCGCCCGCAGGGAGAGCGGGCCCGCACCCCGCGACTTTTACAGCAAGGTGGTGACTCATGACAGACCTCAAGCAAGACGAGATCAACCGAGAGACGATTTCCGATGAGAAGCCGGATCAGCCGAGGATCGGACGCGCCGATGCGGCCACCAACGGCAAGGAAGAGATCACCTTCGCTCAACGGATCCGGACCGAGACTGCCCAGGCTCACCGCTTCGCCGAATCGACCAACTTCGTCAAGGGGATTCTCAAGGGCGTGATGGACATGGAGAGCTTCGCCAACATGCAAGCCGGGATGTACCTGGTCTACGAAGCGCTGGAGGAGGAACTCGAGCGCCATAAGGACAACCCACTCGTCGGCCAGATCCACTTCCCCGAACTCAGCCGCAAGGCAGTCCTCGAACGGGACCTCGAGTACCTCTACGGCGAAGACTGGAGGAGTCAGTTGCGCATGACTTCCGCTCGTCAGGAGTACATCGACCGTATCCATTGGCTGGGAGAGAACGATCCGGGCCTGCTGGTGGCCCACAGTTACACGCGTTACCTCGGAGACCTCTCCGGTGGACAGGTGATCTCCAAGATCGCTCGCCGCTCACTCGGCCTGGAGGGTCGTGACGGCCTGCGTTTCTTCGATTTTGACGAGATCGAGAAGGCGAAAGTCTTCAAGAACGAATACCGCAATCGCCTCAACCAGTTGCCGCTCACAGATGAGCGTGCCCAGCAAATCATCGACGAGGCCAAGCAGGTCTTCGCTCTCAACCAGGGTCTGTTCGAGGAGTTGGAGGGGAGCTGGATTCGCACCCTCGCGAACTTCCTCCCCATGCGTTCTAATAGGCGAAAGGGTGCCTAGGCTTCAGACCAGGAGAATACCAGATGGACATCGTGAGGATGGGCGGCGAGACCGCTGCAGATGATGCGGACCACGGCTTCGACTCCGAGACCTTCAAGGAGTTCATCTCCTTCGATGTCGGTGACGGCGATCCGATCTATTACCACAGCGTCGGCAAACTCTATCGCCAGCCGGGTGGAGAGATCATCGCCGGCGTCGAGGCGCTGGTGAGTAACCGAATGGTGAAGATGGAAGGGAACCAGGCGAAGGCGGTGTGTCGGACCCTGGTGCTCTATCGTGATCCCGACACTGGCGAGATCTTGCAGAATGAAGATGGTAGCCACGTCATCCGCGAGTATCCCTACATCGAGGCCCAGTTCGAATTGAAGGATCGCCACATCGTGATCCATACCGAGGGCCTCAGCGGACCCCATCAGAACGGCCACTACGGTCTGGCAAAGGTCAGTAACGACAAGGTCTTCGCACAGCGCTCCGGCGACACCACCTTCTTCTACTGGACCCTCTACGGCGAGGTCGAGACCCCGATCGGCAAGGTCTGGTTCAACGAGGCTTACAACGGCTCGACCGCTCCCGGGGTGGCCGATGTGATGGTGATGAACCGCTACGGTACGCTACCGGCCTTCGCAGGCATGGGGGACGGCTTCATGCAGACCACTGCCGCACGTATCGACTCCTACGAGCAGCTCCCCGAGCACCTTCGCGAGTATGTCGCGGAGTACGCGCCTTCACACTGCGCTCCCCCCGCCGACGATGCAGAGATCGAAGCTCTCAAGGAGCAGTACCTCGGCGACCATCCACCCGAAGCGCCGAAATCAGCGCCCCCCGAGCAGTTGAGCCAGGAGCAGATCAGCGAGGTCGTGGGCGGATACTTCTCGTGTTTGCGCAACATGCAGGTCGACGAGTTGCTCGAACTCTTCAGTGAAGACGCTTTGAGCTGGGATCCGGTCGGCACACCGCCGTTGTTGGTCCGCGACAAGTCGACCAACTACTTCAAGGCGCTCTCCGGCTTCTTCGAGAAGATGGCACTGACTGAGGACGACATGTTCGTGGCGGGCAACGAGGCCGCTGTCCGGTGGACCGGTGTGGCAAAGTTGCGCACCAAGGACAAGGAACTGACCTTCGAGGGAGTCTCTGTCTTCACCGTCAACCCGGAGGGGCTGATCTCCAGCATTCGTTCTTACTGGGACAAGAAGACGTTGATGTCGAGTCTTTGAGGAGGAATCGGATGAGCGTACCCGCAGATGACCCAGCGATGGTAGACCCGGAAAAGTACGCTGC
>CAVOEM010000223.1:0-4724 GCA_963694575.1 Planctomycetes bacterium UBA1146
GATCCATCGCCAGTAAGACCTTGATCACTCCTGCGGCACCCGCAGCGGTGAGTGTGTGTCCGATACATGCCTTGACCGATCCCAACGCACACTGTCCTGGGTTCCAGGAATCATCTTGCCACAGTTCGAGCAGACTTCGCAGTTCTGTGGCGTCACCGACCGGCGTGCCGGTGGCGTGGCACTCGATGTAATCGACTGCAGAAGGAGTCCAGCCGGCGGAGTGATAGGCGGCACGCATCGCTCTCAATTGTCCCTCGCCGGAAGGAGCGAGCAAGCCACCGGAGCGATCGTTGGAGAGGCCCGCTCCTCGGATCACTCCGAGGACAGGACAGCCTTCGGCGATGGCATCATCGAGTCTCTTCAACAGCAGGACTCCGGCCCCTTCTCCGACCAGTAGGCCTTGCCCACGATGGTCGAGAGGGCGACAGCGGCCCTCGGGAGAGAGGGCTCGAAGTTGCGAGAAACCCATCTGGGTGAAGAGGCAATCTGGCCGTGAGACCCCACCAGCGAGAGCCGCATCGCAGCGCCCTGCCGAGAGATCACGACATGCGATCGACAGGGCATAAAGAGAAGATGCACAGGCGGCGTCGAGAGTGATCGCACCGCCACGAATTTTCAGGGCTCTCTGAAGCGCCGCTGCCGGTAACGAGGCTCCGTGGCGATCGAGAGGGTGACTGCAAGGTACACCGCGTGGTCTTCGATCATCGAGGCCGAGAGAGTGGATTCCCAGAGAATCGAGCACCATCTCTTCGATGGTGTCGCCGATCACCGCCTCCGCCACCGAGGAACTGGATTCGGTCGGCAACAACAACTGGCCGAGGATGACACGGGTTCGATCTGGATCGAGCTGGTCTCGATACAACTTCGCCGCTTCCACTCCAGCAATCACCGCTAACCGCACCGAAGGATCGACCGTCTCTGCCAGCTCCGGATCGAGATCTCCCAGGTCGCCGACTGCTGGATCGACAAAGCAGCCCCGTTCCGAGCGAACCTGATCTGGTGAAATCGTTGGGCCGCCGAAAGCCTCCGCCAGCGACAAGGTCCAGCGATCTTCCGGCACCGTGCGGGAGGTGTCTCGCCCGCTGTGGATCACGTCCCAGAAGGAACCAGGGTCGGTGGATTCAGGAAATCGAAGGCCGAAACCGATCACCGCAATCGGCTTCAAGGGTGGACTTCTTCCGTCAATCGATCTCGTTGGAACGCAGATTCGAGAGACGCATCGATGACCACCTCTGCACCCTCGATGGTGATGGCCGGACTACCGGTGCGATTGAGCACCTCTACCCGAGCAGTGGCCATCGAGCCCACCACGGATTCGATGTGAATCCTCGTCTCGAGGAGTCCGCTATCGATCGGTGAATGACAACGAAGTCGTGCGATTCCACAAGGGAGACAGGGTTTTTGATGCTGGGATCGACTCCACAGGATCAGTGCTTGGAATGCGGCATCGATGTGAAGAGGGTCGATGAGCCAGTCGGAACGAGTGGCAGCGTCGAACCAGGTGGAAGGCTTCGAGGTTCCATCCGATCGGATCGCTAGCTGCGATCTGGTGATCTTCGAGACCTTCTGGATGCACTGGAATCGCGGACCGTGGAAGAGTGAGGTTCCGTATCCAGGATCGTCCGCTCCACTGTACTCCGGGGCCATCAGGTGGGATCGGGTGGCGCATCGGGGACCGAGCAGGATCTGTGCACGAGCATGGAGGCGCGGATCAGCGGTGGACGAGCGGATCTCCACCGGAACCCGCAGATGATCCGCTGCGGATTCGGGTGTGCCGGTCATCCAGGTGATCTGCTGCTCCTCGCGAGGGTCGAGAATGACACCCTTGAGAATCTTGAACTGGTCGACTCCCTGGAGCTCGAGACCCGGATGGCGGTGAAGTGCTGCCTGTGCACACCATTCGAGCAGAAACGCAGCGGGAATCACTGCTCTTCCATTGAGCACGTGATCCTTCATCGCAGGAAATCGATCGACGGAGAGAGTCAGCGTCGGCCCCGCTTGCATCCGAGTGTTTGCGCCGGATGCAGGGATGGCGGTGGAAGTTTCAGTAGTTTCTGTGTCGTCGTGAGTACTCGAGGGGGTGTTGGGGAAGTCGGTGATCTGTTGCATCGTTTCGGCGATAGAACCCAGCGGTGCCAGCAGGATTCGTTGAGCGGGGCCCATCGATTCCATCTTCTCGATGAAGATACGAGCGCCTTGGGAGAGGGGAATCAGTTCGATTCCTTCCTCATGAAAGACCGACCGTAGTCCCTCGTGAACCATCCCACCATCCCAGGGGCCCCATCCCAGGCTGGCAACCTGGCAGTGGGTCCTGCGAACCGATTCAATGGTCGCCATACGATTGAGAACCTCATTGGCGGCGGCGTAATCGCTCTGACCCTTACGACCCAGTCGAGCGGTGGTGGAGGAGAAGAAGGAAATGAAGTCGAGATCGTCATCCTCGCAGATGGAGAGAAGGTGTCGAGCGGGATCGACCTTGGTGGTCCAGACCAATTCGAATTGCTGGTCGCTCTTGTCACAGATCCAGCGATCAGCAAGGACTCCCGCACCGTGAATGATTCCACGAACAGGTCCATGGCTGGCTCGCGCTTCATCGATGCATCGTGTCAATTCTTTCCGATTACGAACATCGAGGGATCGATATTCGACCTCACAGCCGAGGCTCCTCAGTTCATCGAGGTGACGGGCCAACTCTCGAACCTTGCGGATCTCCAATGCTTGCTCGCGGATGAGAGCGGGAGTGACTCCCGCAGGCGAATTGCCGAACAGTTGAGATTCCAGCTGGTCATCGGCGACTGCCGCGGCCCAGCCAGGTTCTGATCCTGGAGCGGGAGTTCGGCCCAGCAGCAGTAAACTGGGCTGGTAGCGGCGTGCCAGTTCATCGACACAGGCGGCCGTGACGCCTCGGGCTCCGCCGGTGACCACCACCAGTGCTCCCTTCGAGGTCAGCGCCCGGGACGGTGTCGTGGTCGGCAACGATTCCAGTCCGATCTCGATGCGTAGTTCGGGTGTCAGCCCCACTTCGATTCCCTGTCCCTCGAGCAGTTCGATCACCAGTTCATCGACCGCTTGCCGTGGGTCATGGAATTCTGGGGAAAGATCGATCGATCGGACATCCATCGAGGTCCACTCCCTGGCGGCACATTTGGCGAGTCCTGAGAGTGCGGCACAGGCAGGATCGATGGCACAAGATATCGGATCGATGGTCCCGAGGCCGAAGTGGCCGTCAAATCGCTGGACCATGGCGACCAGTGGTGTGAAGGATCCACCCTGGTCGAGTAGCACCTTGCCCGCCTCGCGGAGCCACTGGAAGGAGTGCACCATCGCCTGATCGGGATCGGCAGGGGAGTCGACCACCACCAGTAACCCACCGAGGTGGACTTCCGGTGTGGTGGGAAGGCCACTCTCGATCGATTCCAGAGAAGCATGAAGTGCGGAGATTCCAGATTGTTTCAGACGTGCCACCAGTGTCGTTCCCAGCGTTGGTGAGTCACAAGCGACCAGCAAGGAGTGACCAGCGAAAGAGTGTTGTTTCTTGGCTCGGGCGATCCGTGGCACCGGAAGAGCCACGGCAGCCGCCTCCAGAATTTGCACCTCCGGTTGCGCATCGATGGCCTGTGGCGACGGGGCGTGAGACGGGGTGTGAGATTCACCGGCATTCGAGCCATCATCGGTGACCATCGGTGTCTCGCTCGGGGCGGCAAGATTCTGGGGGGCCCCGGAGGGGTCCTTTCGGTACCAGTCAACGATGGCATCGATGCTTCGGAGGCTACCGAGCAACTCGGGTGGAATCGCCGGTAACTCGGGACGCTGCTCCCGTAATGCCGAGAGGATTTCGACCCTCTTGATGCTATCGATTCCCAGATCCGCTTCGAGGTCGAGGTCGGTACCGATCGCCTCTGCGGGATATCCGGTCTTGTCTGCGACCACGGCCACGATGGCTTGACGGATGGAGTCGTCGGGCTCAACAGTGATGGGCGGCAGAGTGGCCTTTGGGGGATCCACCGGCAGATCGGACGCGAAAGCCGAGTTGGCGGTGGCCGGGCCGTTGGATTCGATGGGCGCAGGGGCCGATGCGGTATACCAGTCGACGATCGAGTCGATGGTCCGAAGGGTTCCCAGTTGTTCGGGAGGGATCGCAGGTAGTTCTGTTCTGCGCTCTCGCAAGGCGGAAAAGATCTCAACTCTCTTGATGCTATCGATACCCAGGTCCGCTTCTAGATCGAGATCGGTAGCGATGGCGTCAAGGGGATAGCCGGTCTTGTCGGAGATCACCTCGCGAATCCACAATTGCAACGTCAGGTTTTCCGCCACCGGTACGGGATCGGTTTCGAACTCTGGAGTACCGATGCCCTCCGATGGTGGCGGAGGCGCTGGAGTCGTGGTGGATGAGGATCGATACCAGGAAACGATGGCGTCGATGGTTCGTAGTGAGCCCAGCATCTCGGGTGGAATCGCCTCCAACTCGGGCCGATGTTCGCGCAGGGCGGAGAGGATCTCGACTCGCTTGATGCTATCGATGCCGAGATCTCCCTCCAGATCCAGGTCTGCAGCAATCGCCTCCGAGGGATAGCCGGTTTTCTCTGCGACCACATCGATGATGAGGTCGCTCAGGCCATCTTCCTCAGCGATCGGTGCGACCACTTCGGTGTCTTCCACGAGGGGCGCTGACGACTGCGGTTCGATCGACTGCGGGTTGATCGACTGCGGTTTGACTGACTGCG
>CAVOEM010000224.1:0-4721 GCA_963694575.1 Planctomycetes bacterium UBA1146
CTCGATCTCCGGCTGGTCTCCCGGGTAGTTCCACACCGATGGAACCTTCCAGTCTTCTCCTTCTCGCTCCAGTACGACCGAAGAATCTCCCTGCATCATCTCCACTCTTGTCACCTGATCCACTGCCAGGTCAGAGAAGGAAGTGAAGGCGGTCGGAATTTCAACGGGACCGGAGTACTCGTCTTCATTGGTGTAGTAGAGCAATCCTGATCCCACGATGATGGCCAGAACCATCGCCAGGTTTCTGGAGTTCATGACGATACCCTCTCGGAGTTGACTCGATTTTCATGAGACGCAGAAGAAGCCGCTCGACTCGCCGAATAAACCAGATAGATCAACAACAAGATCAGCGGGATTCCAACCATGTTGCCATAGGTGACCAGGTTTCGTTCGTTGCGCTCGGTCTTGCGAAGTGCACTGGAGACCTGAACCTTGGCGCGGATCTTCGCCAGATCCGGATCGAGGGCCAGCGCCTCGATGGCACCGACCAGGAAGCGGACATTTTGCTGATACATGCTCAGTGAAGCGTACTTTGCGATGTCGGCAGAACCCAGCAGCAACACCCTTCCTGGCTGCGAATCCATCGGTGCCACCTTGGGGCCATCCGCCGCATCGGTCTCCTCCGTGGGATCCCACGGGGGAACCGCACTACCCTCCTCAAAGGTCGAAGGAAAACTGCCCTCGAGTAGCAAGCACAGGTGTCTGACCTCGAGCAGTGCCGGATCGTCGGGCACCGTGTCCATCTCCTTGGTGTAACCGGGACTGTACTTCGGTAACCAGGATTGATCGGACGAACTGGCCAGCACCGAGATCTCGACACCCGCTTTTGCAGCCATCTCTTTATTGATGGCAAAGGGAGTGGCGAAGGGAAAGATGATGGACCCGGCGCCACGGGTCAGCGGTGAGGTCCCGTCGAGCCCATTACCACTGGCAGAGGGACACAGGTTGAAGGGGACCGCCTGGCGGAATTGAGAGCCAAAGGGGCCTGCGCGAAGCACCTCGATGGAGCCGCATTCCTTGCTCGCCACCAACACGTTCTCCACCGTCTCGACCCCCCACATCCGCCAGCTTCTGGAGAGAGCGGGTGCCAGAGGCGTGAACTGCAGCCTTTGATCGAGAGTTCCCGATGTGGTGGAACTCATCACCATCGCTGGTCTGCCGGAGATGATCGATCTCTCGATCTCGAATCGCTGACGATCGGTGAGCGCATTGGGCTCCGCGATGATCAGCAGTGATGCCTCCTCCGGCACCAGCGAACTCTTGGTCAGTGAGATGCGACGAACATTGAACCGCTCCTTCAGGATGTCATTGACGAATGGGTCGAAGTGCCCGACCGGTTGTTGCAGCTGGCCGCCACTCGAATCGGTCGTGATCAGATCCTCGGGACGGCCATGGAAGAAGGCGATCACTGGTTTGGTGCTGCTGGCCAGCTTGGCGATGCGGCTGACCAGTTCATACTCGAGTCCCTCGAGATTGGTGTGCACCGGGATCGCCTCGACATCCCGATCGAGATACTTGAGAACCAACGCACTGTAGAATGGAACGATCTCGAAACCGTCATCTTTGAAGGATCGACCCTGTAATTCGGGGATCCCCTGCTGGGCCAACTCCTGTTTGATCTCATCGGCGAAGGAAGTCGAGCCTCCCATCAGGGCCTGGGCGGGATCCTGAGCCGGAACATCTCCCGACTCCTCCTTATTCCTGACGTACTCCTCGATGATTCGGCTTGGATTGATGACCTGAACCTTCAGTGCGGCTCCCGCTCCTGTCGCCGATCGCTGAAATTCCTCGAGGTAATCGACAGTATCTCGACGGAGGTTTTGCAATCCTGAGGGCATCTTCTCGCTGACCCAGTACTCGATGGTCAACTCTTCACCCAGTTCAGAAAGGATCCTTCCAGTCTCGGGGCTGACCGTGTGGATTCCGATCCTTGTCAGGTCGATTCGCTGATCAAACTGGATTGCAATCATGTTGCAGATCACCAGCAACAGGACCAACAATCCCAGGGAAGAGATCCAACGAGTGGCGAACTTTGATTTCCGGTGATTCATCTTTCCCCCCCTACTGTTTCTTCAGTTCGACCTGGAACACCGTCAGTGCCAGGAACAAACAGGAGCCCGACAAGAAGTAGACGACATCGCTGATCGCCAGTACTCCTCGCTCGATCGACCTGAAGTGCGATTGCACTCCCAGTGCTTCGACCGTTCTTGCCAGCGGTTCGCTGGTACTGGTAAGGAATGCCGCGAAGTCCGGACTGAGGGCGAGTACCAAGACGATGCCCGCAGTCACCCCGACCAGCAGAGAGACCACCTGGTTCTGAGAGAGTGCCGATACCCAGCAACCGAGTGCCAGAAACATCATTCCCGCCAGAACAGTTCCGATGTAACCGCCCATGATCGGTCCCCAGTCCACCGGACTGGCAGACATCCACGAGATGGTCGCAGGGATGCCAAGACTGCACACCACGCTCGCCAGCAACACGACCACCGAGGCCAGCCACTTACCGATGACCAGATCCTTGACCGGCAACGGCAACGACAGCAACACCTCGGTGCTACCGGTCCTCAGTTCTTCCGACCACAACCGCATCGTTACCGCTGGCGCAAAGACCATCATGGTGAACGGGGTCAATCCGAACCAGACCCTCATGTCGGCACTCTCGATGATGAAGAAGGGCGAATAGAGGAAGAAGAAGAAGGACAGGATCGCGGTCTGAAGCGCGATAAAGATCCATGCGATCGGGGTACCGAAGTAGGCTCCGCACTCTCGTCTGGCAACGGTCAGTATGTTTTTCATCTCTGCAGCTCCTCTCCGCCTGTCAGGCGCAGGTAGACCTGCTCGAGGCTCTCCCGCCCGACACCCACCTGAATCAGTGGAGATCCGCTCTCCTCGAGCCGCTTCTGCAAGTGATCGAGATCTGGAATCGAATCTCCGAGCCACTGGTGAACCGTTTCGCCCGGCGACCCGGGAATACCTTCTGCCAGTTGCAACTCACCACATCGCTGCGGATCCACTCCGCTTCCTTCGACCACCACCTGCCATCCTTCACCAAACTCTCCGGCCAGTTCCTCAGGAGTTCCATCGGCGATCAATCGTCCCGAATGGATGATGATGATCCTCGAACAGATCGCGGCGATCTCCTGCAGGATGTGGGTACTGAAGATGACGGCACATTGCTGGGCCAGTTCCCGGATCAGATCTCGCACTTCGATGATCTGTCGCGGGTCGAGGCCGTTGGTCGGCTCGTCGAGAATCACCACTTCCGGATCATGAATCAACGCCTGGGCCAATCCGACTCGCTGGCGAAAACCTTTCGACAAGGTTCCACATCGACGGCGCAACATCGCCTTCAATCCGAGTCGATGGGAGATGCGCTCGATACGCTTGGCCAGATCGGAGCCCACTAGCCCCCGGGCAGTGCCGACAAATCGCAGGTACTCGATCACTTCCATCTCATCATAGAGAGGAACGCTTTCGGGTAGGTAACCGAATTTCATCTTGGCTGCGATGGGATCGCTGGCGATATCGATCCCGCAGATCTTCGCCGTTCCCTCATCGGGGGCGAGCAAGCCGGTGATCATTCGTAGTGTAGTACTCTTGCCAGCTCCATTGGGTCCGAGGAAACCGAGGATCTCTCCTCGCTTCACCTTGAAGGACACCTTTTCTGCGGCTCTCGTCTGACCAAACGAACGACTCAAGCCGTCGGCTTCGATGACCATCTTCTCGAGAGTAGAAGTGGGAGCGGTAACACTCACACCTCCTGGATGACTCTGATCCATCCGGGCTCCGTTCTTTCCTTCATTGCAGGTCCACGGCCGAGAGGTTCGACCGAGAAGCCACAAGATGAAGAGAATCTGCCCTCGAATTCAAGCGGTCTTGGAGTTCATCATCACGAGTGACTGCAACTCACCGAGATTTCGTACATCCCGACCGTAGAGGAGAGTGGTGGCTCCGACCCGACGAGCCTCTTTGATATTGGCCGGTGCATCATCGACGAAAAGGACCTCATCCGGACGAATTTCGACCCCTAGACACTCCTGGATCTCCTTCAGAACCTCCAGGATCGCCTCTCCCTTCTCCATCAGACCGTATCTCGGATAGAAGAAATGATCTCGAATTCCGAAAGCATCGAGCAATTCACCACAAACCTCGGCATCGCCCCGACAGGCGAGGGAACAGATCCCTCCGCAATTGTGGATCGATCTCATCAATTTTCTGGCCCCCCTCCGCAGCCGTATCGTTGCGGTATCACAGTACGCCAGGTGATTGCCTCGCATCTGAAAGGGCCCGTGATAGGGACAAATCGGATCCAGGTCTTCACACCAGAGAGTCTCATCCAGATCAAACACGAACAGTCGATACCCCATGCCGGTCCCCTTCCTCGCTACCCAGCGACTAGGACGATCGAATCCTGAGCACGGTTCCCACCATCTGTCATCGAGGATCTTGGATCTTGGATCGAGGCGAAGATGAACGCCTCGTTATCAGGCAATGAAGCCGCGACCGATCGACCAGATGGAGATGACAGCGCAGAGGTGTGGAGTCTGCGCAGTAGATCGGTGAATCGACCGGCAGTCGAGAGGTCCAGGGGGGGATGAACCGGGGCGTCGATCAGTTTATTGGATCGAAGCGATCTTGAGTCCGCGGAGCCTTTGGTGCCGCTGGCAGGGTCGAATCGGTTTCCGGGTCGACCATGATCTGCGCTCCGGGGCTGAGGAACA
>CAVOEM010000225.1:0-4678 GCA_963694575.1 Planctomycetes bacterium UBA1146
CAATCGTGTGATCGAGGTAGATGCGACACACCACGGGAAGCCCGGGGGATCCAGTCGAACCGACAATACGCAAGTTAGCACTTTGAGACCAGACCTGGGTTCCACCAGAGATGATCATCCAGATCAATAGCGATAGATTGGCTTTCTTCATATGCTTCCCTTAGGTGACCGGGTTTCTTCCAGGCGGTATCCCCAATATAGGTTTTGATTCGGCCACATCGATCAATTGACGCTAGCGCTTGAAGGAATGGCACGAATGGGAGAGGGATGTTTAGGATGGAACAGAAGGCGGATTTTCGCAGCAGTAATCGCCGTGAAAACACGCCTTCAAATGCTCAAACTATTGGTTTGATCAGTCGAGACATTCCAACGGATCAGCAGTGAGATCCGGACCTCGCGTCAGTTCTGTTGGGGCTGGGAGAATTTCACCACCACCAAAGAGACGGCCGAGCAGTCGCACAGGATCTGCGATGTTCAACTGACCATCGTCATTCATGTCCGTGGCATCTTCACAGAATGCCGCTGCACCATCGAACAGGTACTGAAGACAATGAATCGCATCACTGATATCCACCGAACCATCCCTATTCGAATCACCCCTGCGGAAATGTCTCGCCAGGGTTGGATGATCAAAGGGCGGTAGAGAATTCCGAACCCGCTCGTCAGTCAGTGCCTCGAGAAACAGCACCAGATTGGCACGAGCACCTTGAGGGAGGTTCAGAGGAGGGGTTCCCGGTCCCCCTTCAGGATTCTGGAAATCGCCGCCACCATTATAGAAATCTACGACTTCAGTGAGCGTGTCCTTGCCTCCATTATGAAAATAGGGCGATCGCAGTTCGACATTTCTCAACGGAGGAGTCTTGAATCTACCGATATGATTCGGATTCCCCGTCACTTCGAATCGCCCGGTATCCTCGGCCTCAGGTCTGACTCCAATGTCGTGGTAAATCCCATCACTGAGAAACGGGCCGCCATGACAAGGAAGGCAATTGTTGAGGAATACATTCAGACCGTTTTGCTGATTCTGGCTGAGGGCATTCGGGTTTCCACCCACGAACTGGTCGTAGGGCGACTGGTCAGAAATCAAGGTTCTCTCGTAGGAGGCGATGGCAAACCCGATCCGCTCTCCGGTGATCTGGGTGGTTCCAAATGCCATCTCAAACAATGATTCGTAATCGGCAAACTGGCTCAGGGTATCGGCCATCTCCTGCGGTAGGTTGGTCGCATATTGCAGCGGAATTGCAGAGATCAGGCGAGCCCTCACATCGTCCCAGGTTCTGGTCTCACAACCCATCTCGATATCCGAGATGATCGGCATCACCGCCTGCGCTTCCAGCGCTCCTGCGGCAGGGGTGCTGTTGGCCGGAATACTGATAGTTCCAGTCTCTGGGTTCAGGAATTCTGGTCCCACGCGTCCATCCCAGAACAGTTCCGGATTGAACATCGCATTGATCGCCGAAGGAGATTTCCGACGAGTGACCTGTCGTTCGGTATCGAAGTTGGGGTCTCCCGAGAGATCACCAGAGCAACTTTGCCTCTGCATTCCAATTGACCCGCGAATATCATCTGCGGATCCAAACACTCCATCCGGACCGGGATGAATCGACAAGAAATCAAAGGAGCGAGAATCGCTACCTCCATTACTGGATTGGTGACAAGACCCACACGCCATCGAACTATCGATGGACAACTGGGTATCCCAGAAAAGAATCTTACCGAGCATCGCTTTCTCTGCGGTCAGAGGATTCTGTGCAGGCACCGGCACCGGAGGCAATTGAGCTCCACCACCCGGTGGCGGTGGCGGTGGTGGCGGCGGAGGTCCCTGGGCGACCAAACTTTGGCCCATCAGGCCGACCACAAGCCACGCCCAAAGCGGCAACGAAACTCGATGGAACAGCATTTTCATCAACTTCATCTTTCCTCCAGCCTCACAACAGGACAGCACCACTCCAGCATTGCTTGAGGGCAACTCATGGGGAAATCACAGCTGTGGGGTCCATCTTACGAGCAAATCCCCTTTGAGTCACGATAGCCGGCATGACTTGCCGCTGATTCTTTTCAAAACCCCAGCTGATCGGTTCCGTTGCCTATTATTTTCCGATTCCCACCGTCCCCCGGAGGCGATGCGGTCCTTCATTCACGATCCTGTTGCATACTAGGCCCGGTCATGGGGATGATGGCCAGCGCGACAGAAAGCAGGAATGACGTTGATCCAACAACAGGACCTACAACAGATGCTGAGCCGAGTACTCCTCCTCAGCATCCTGTGCCTCCCCAGCTGCATCCAGCAGAACTCAGGCACCGCTGCAGATCCGCTGGTCCTGCTGGAGCCGACCACTGTGTCTGGGTTTCAATCGGTGATCCAACGATGTGGTGCGAACCCACCGCAGGGGATCGTCGATGTCAAATCCACCGGGCTTGCACTACTCGACATCCAAACCGATGGCACTCCAGAAATTCTACTCACAGCAGGATCCACCACCGACCGATTCCTTCGGCAGCAATCTGGATTTTCACCGTCATGGTTCCGCTGGGTCGAAGGAAACCGAATCGACGTGGAACCGATCCCCCAGGCCCAGAACCTGCCCCCGATGAAGTGGAACTGCGGCGTGGCGGCAGCCGACCTCGATGGAGACGGAGATGACGACCTACTACTGACAGGAATCGGTGAGATTCAGTTGGTGGAAAATGTCGAGGGCCGCTGGAACCCTGTAACCGACAGTGGACTCTCTGCAGAGGGTTGGTGTACCAGCGCTGCCTTCGGCGACCTGGACCTCGATGGCGATCTCGATCTCTACGTCTGTCGGTACCTCGACTACGACTTCGAATCGCCTCCGCTCCACGGAGATGAGTGGTCGTGCTTGTGGGAAAATCACCCGGTGCTGTGCGGACCACGAGGCATGCCTGCACTGACCGACCTGGTCTTTGAAAACCTCGGTGGGTTGAAGTTCCAGGATGTCACCCAGCAGTGGGGATTCACTTCTGGCTCTGCCGGATATGGGCTGGCCGTGGCCATCATCGATCTATACGGCGATCCCCATCCCGAGATCTTTGTCGCCAATGATTCCTGTCCCAATCACCTCTGGTCGCACTCGCCATCGGGCCTCTGGACCGAAGATGGGCTCCTCTCCGGTATCGCAGTCGATGAAGATGGGCAAGAGCAGGCCGGGATGGGCATCGGAGTCGGAGATCTCAACGCCGATGGAAAACTCGATCTGGTGGTGACCAACTTCGAACGTGAAAGTCTCAACCTCTACCTCAACCAGGGCGATGGAACATTTCGTGACGAAGCCGCGAGACGAGGACTGGCAGCCTCGAGCCGACCGATGTTGAGCTGGGGTGTGGGTGTCGCAGACCTCGACCTCGATGGACTGGTCGATCTGTTTGTCGCCAACGGTCATGTGTACCCCGAGGCGGACCTGGTTCCCTCCTCCGTCGGCTACCAGCAACGAGATCAATACTGGCTCGCTCGACGAAGTGGCAACCATATTCGCTTCGAGGAGCAGATCGAGGAGGGGCTCAGTCAATCGAAACATCTCGGCCGATGCGCAGCACTCTGTGACATCGACCGGGACGGCGATGTCGACGTCATCTCCACCAGTCTCAACGGTGCCCCCCACCTGCTGATCAATCATGCCTCAGAAAGTTCCTCGTCGATCCGCGTTCGGCTGCAACAGGATGGGCTCAACCGTCAAGGGATTGGTGCATCGGTGGGGTTGCGTCACGAGGAGAGGTGGATTCCTTACCCGATCCTCCGACAGGACTCTTTCCAGACCTCCAGCGAGGCGGAGGTGATCCTCGCCACCGATTGGATCGAAGGAAGTGGACCACTTCAACTCGAGGTTCGCTGGCCCGACGGGGAACGAGAGATTTTTCCGGTGAAACGCAACGGCTTCTTCACCTTGAGTAGAGGTGAGGGTGAGCCCCTCTGATGCGAGGACCATCGAATCCAATGGCTCCGCTGGAATGAAACAATCGGGGCGAGAGGATTCGAACCTCCGACTTCCTGCTCCCAAAGCAGGCACTCTGCCAAACTGAGCTACGCCCCGTCAAATCCAACCTTCTCGACTGTACCCTCGCTGCTCGCGCAGGATCGATGCGCTCGCCCTTTTCCCGCAGGAAAACCAGAAACGGGGAACCGGCTCAGATCGCAGAAATGAAAGACCTTGGTCTTTCGAACCTCGACGCCTGCTGTCGATCAAAACAGCCTAGTTCACCTCGAATGCAAGTTGATGACCCAATAACTCGGAAGATTCAACGAAGATGGTCTGGTTCTCCTTATCCCGGAATAACCACCCCTCGACTCCGTCTTTCCTCCAACTCTCAACCGGTACGATTTCGTGTACTCGTGCGTACTGGTGCAACTGTTCCGCCATACGTTTCCCCCAGTTGGACAAATCCTGGCGATCCGAACTCCGGCCCACCCGTCCTGGACCGAGATCCTCGGGGGCGGATGGGCGAGTGTCAAGGGAGACGGTGATTCGTTGCTTCGGTCAGGATAGACTGGGGGAGTCCCCTTGGACCGCGACCCGCGGGAGGGAGCCCGGTGCTAGCGAGCGACAACCAGAATACTTCCCGATCGCGTCGCCGTACGCCGACGGGCCTCATCGAACCACGCCTGGAACCACGCCTGGAACCACGCCTGGAACCACGCCTACGGGCGGGGCGCGCCAGGATC
>CAVOEM010000226.1:0-4673 GCA_963694575.1 Planctomycetes bacterium UBA1146
CGACCGTTACTCAACTGCGGCGGGGAAGTTTCTTCCCCGCCGCAGTTGCTCTATATTGATATTCTTGGACCTCGAGTGGGGTCATTTCGATCCGTCGCGGATGAAGTTCATCGATTCGACCAGATCACTTACCACATCCGGATGCTCTTCAGATAGATCATGTTGTTGCGCCAGGTCAGTGGCCAGGTCAGTGGCCAGGTCAGTGGCCAGGTCGTGAAGTTTGATCGGCGCATCTCTGCTGGCTCGCATCCGTTTCCACTGGCCACGGCGTAGAGCCTGTACAGCCACAGGTCAGCAGCCTGGAGCTCATCATTTCTTGTCGCCAGCAGGCAGTCGCCCCGGACCCCGAACCTCGTCGCCCTCGATACTGGAGAGCCGATCGCCCAGTCGCTGGCGCATTCCATTCGCCCGCGCTGACATCTCGACCACCACCCCAGGGTGCTTGGCTTTGACATCGACCAGCTCGTTGGGATCGCTCTCCAGGTCGTACAGAGCGAGGCCGGTCTCGATCCCGTAGTTGTACTTGGCGGGGATGCCATTATTCCCCGGTGGGCGACCCTCGAGACTGCGATACTTGTGGGGGAAGTGTAGTTTCCACTTTCCCATCCTCATCGCCTCCATGTCGTTTCTGTGGTACCAGAAGTACAATTCTTCGTGAGGCGCGACGGCATCCAGATCTCCCCGGAGCTGGGCAACGATGCTGACTCCGTCGATGGGCAGTACGGGAGCCTCTCCGCCGGTCAATTCGACGATGGTGGGCAAGATGTCGATGGTCATGCAAGGAGTCGAGCATGTGGTTCCAGGAGAGATGACCGGGGGATATCTCATCACACATGGAACCCTTACCCCACCCTCCCAGGTCGTGCCCTTACCCTCTCGCAAGCCTCCGGTGGTGCCGGCATGGTCGCCGTAGGAGAGCCAGGGACCATTGTCCGAGGCGAACATGAATAAGGTGTTGTCGAGGATTCCGTGCTTCTCCAGAGCCTTTCGGATCTGTCCCACCGAGTCATCGATTTCGCGGATCACATCCCCGTAGGCACCAAAGCGGGTGGTCTGTCGGAAACGAGGTGAGACACCCAGGGGCACGTGCGGCATCGAGTGGGGCAAGTAGAGCAAAAACGGGCCATCGGCGTTCTTGTCGATGAATTGCACCGCACGACGAGTCAACTCGGATGTGATCTGTTCCTGGTCATCGAGGTTTTCAATGATGCGCTCGACCTGGTCCTGCTGATACCACGGTAGCGGTGGCCACGCCTTGGGAGATTCTGGATGACCGGGCCACATGTCATTGCTGTAGGGGATTCCACAGTACTCATCGAAACCCTGTGCGGTGGGGAGGAAGTTGGGATGGTGGCCGAGGTGCCATTTCCCGTAACAGGCGGTGGCATATCCGAGCGGTTTGACCACCTCTGCAATCGTCAACTCGCGGGGATCGAGGCCGATCTTCGAGGATGGAACCAGCGCTCCACTGATCCCGACTCGGTTGGCATAGCAGCCAGAGAGAAGGGACGAGCGAGACGCGGAACAGACCGGCTGGCTGACATAGAAGTCGGTGAACTTGATCCCCTCGGCGGCGAGCTGGTCGATGTGAGGTGTCGGGATCTCCGTTGAACCGTAACAGGAGAGATCACCCCAACCCTGATCGTCGGTGAAGACGATGACGATGTTGGGAGGGGAAGAGGTCTCATCCGCTTGGCTGAATCCGTTCTCGGATGCACACAGAAGGAGCAGCAGGAACGAAAGTGTTGTGGTGTATTTCATGCGAGGAGGATAACCCCCTCTTCGGTTCCGGTCAGCCCAGGATCCCGTAACCGTAGGTCACCTCGATGGCTGCATCGTGGAGGAAGCGATCGGGGGAGAAGAAGGAGGGCTCAAAGCGACTCCCCTCGCCATTGCCGATCTCTGCGGCAACTCCCCGGGCCACTGAGGGGGAGAGTTTGAAGCCGTGACCACTGAATCCGCTGACCACCCATATCCCCTGCAATCCCGGAACCGGGCCGATGAGCGGGTGAGAATCGGGGGTCATCGTGTACAGGGCACCCATTCCACCCCACGAGACTGCATGTTCGTAGTGAGGGAGTCGCTTCGCCAGTCGGCCCCGGCAATCGTGGATGAACTCCTCGCTCACTCCTTCGTCGTAGTGATCAGGATTCTCCACGAGTGCATCGTCTTTCAGTTCGAGGCAGCCGACCCGCGTCCATCCGGCCAGTTCAGGTTTCCAGTAGAGCCCATTGCTGAGATCACCGTAGATCAGTCGTGATTCCCGAGCTCCCCCGGGTGGATCAAAGAACGCCTGTTCCGGACGCATGGCGCAGAGGGGTAGGGAGACTCCCGCTTCCTCGAGAAGTTGACCTGCCCACGGTCCCGCTGCGACGATCACCTGACCGGCGCTGAGAGACGATCCGTCGGAGAGTTGAACTCCATGGATGACATCTCCTGTTCGCTCGAATCCGGTCACACGAGCGCCGATTCTGACCTCTGCTCCGGCACGTCGTGCAGCATCGAGAACTGCATGAACCGTGGTGACCGGCTGCACATTGCCGGCCTCTGCTTCCCAGGCGGCGTATTCATTCCCGGCGAAGTTTCCATCCGGTTCCAGCTCCTTGAGTTGAGTGGAATCGAGGATCGTCGTCTCGACACCGAGGGATCTTTGCAACTCGACATTTCGCTGCAGATTGCCGAGATCCTGTTCGGGGCAGATGAATGCCATACCCGGACGATGGAAGGAGATGTCGATCCCGTACCGTTCCTCGAATTCGGAGTACCACTGCAGACTCTCCCGTGCCATTCCGATGGTCACCTTGTGGGAATAGTGTTGGCGCAGGATCGCTCCCGATTTGCCGGTAGACCCGGCTCCGGGGAACGACTTTTCCAGCAACAAGACACTTCCTGACGAGGACTCAGCCAGTTCCAGTGCCATCATTGCACCCATGATTCCACCGCCGACGATGATGTAGTCGCTGTGTGTCATCAGGAGCTCTTTCGTCCGTTTCGATGGGCGCTTTTGGCGTCCTCCTTGGCCAGTTCCCTGGCCAGATATCCGGTCACCTTGAGGAAGCCGTTGACCGAGGTCGTTTTCTGGATGTCTGCCCGATAAACGCTGGTGGCATTGATGTCGATGAAGCAACGACGCCCGCTGGTGGTATCGATCCATTCCACTCCACCGATGTCGAGATTGGCGACCCTGAGGATCTCCCTCGCCTGAGCGACCGCTTCGGCGGGAACATCGGTCCAGGCCTCGAAGGTGGCATCCGGTTTGATGCCAGGCTCGATGGGATTTCTTGGACACCCCTCGGCGGGACACAGGTTGTAGGTGTTATGAGCAGTGACTCGCATTGCAAAGAGGCATTCTCCATCGACGAACTCGACCCTGGCGATGGATCCATCTGCAGGGACGATCAGCTCTTGCAGTAGCATCAGATGTCCGGGTGCGAACACTTCGTCATCATCGATGAGTGCCAGCAGGTGTTCCTTGTTCTCGATCCTGCGTACGAAGGCGCCACTACCGCCAGTATCCGGTTTCAAGATCAGCGGGAATCTCAACTGGTCGATGACCTTGTGAACTGCACTGCGACTGCTGACCACCTCAGTGCGAGGAACATCCACGCCGAGTTGGCTCATCAGAATCTGCTGAGCGACCTTGCTCGTCTCGAGATGGAAGGAGCGAGATCCGTTGATCACTTTTGCTCCGGATGACTCCAGTGCTGCGAGCAAGGCATGGGCATGGGAGATGGCGCCATCATTCCCCCTCAGGTACGAGGAGGGGGAAACACGATTGAGGTACAAGGTGTGCTTTCGGGCGCTGAGAAGGTCGAAGGAATGATCCCGAACATCGATCGGCTCATAGGGAATCCCTGCCTCGGAGAGGGAATCAAAGAGCGGCGTGAGCCAAGCATCGTTCTCGAATACCACGCCGATACTGGGAAGTTGCGAGTCTTCTGGCGAGAAGGAGGAATCGACGTTGGTTGAAGCGTCTGAATCCACGCCGGCCGACAGCGGTGTCGAGGAATCGAGTCCCATGGCAACCTCCCGGATGAGATCTGAAGGGCGCCTCCCACTGTGCGTCCACTCTGAAGAACTGTACCCCAGAACTGGCTAGATTGTCGAAGTGAGGAGCGGGCGAAATGGCCTGGATGGCTCAAATTCCGTGTGGGAGCCAGATATTCTTCACCTGAGTACCACGGTCGAGCATCCGTCTCGACCGATCCGAGAGTTCTCCCGGTCGCCAGCACACCTTCATGTTACCGGCGGAGGCCGCTTCCAGTTTCCGGGCGAGAGGTTCATCGGAGACATGCCACAGCAGGTCGACATCGTCATGGCCAGCGAGCACCGGGCCGATCTCAGCGGCATCTCCAGTGAGCAGATTGAGGGCTCCTGCCGGCAGATCCGAATGTTCGATGATGCGACACATTTCGACGGCAGCGAGGGCGGCGGTCGAGGGGATCGCGATGACTCGATTTCCGGTGGCCAGTAGGGGAGCGCAGAGGGCCACCAGACCCAGCAGCGGATTCTGTTGCGGGCAGATCAACCCGGCGGTTCCAAACGGTTCGTGTACTGCGAGAACCAGCCCGCGCCAGGGAGTGTCGTGCACCGCTCCATCGTGCTTGTCGGCCCACGACGCCCACCAGATCCATCGGGCGACCGATTGTTGCACCTCTTTTTGAGCCGCTTCG
>CAVOEM010000227.1:0-4669 GCA_963694575.1 Planctomycetes bacterium UBA1146
TGCTGAACCTGCTTCGTAACCAAGGCTACCGACGGCTACCTGGTTGGAGATGATTCCATTACTGCCGCCAAGGTCTAGATCCTGAAAACTCAATGTCGTGGATCCTGCTTCAGGCCAATCTGCGCACACCACCTCGTAACTGGCTCTTACCACCTCGGTTGGGCTATCAAAGGTTCGATCGAGAACCGGCCCTCCAGGACCTGGAGGAGCCAGTGAGTAGATGACACCCAGAGTCCATCCGGTATCTGTCCCACCTCCAACATTGTCGATCCTCGGCGAGACGAAATCCGGTGTTGAACCGAGGAATGGCAACGCTTCAAGGCTCACCACCGACAGTCCCTGGTCGCCAACGACATGCGACATCGCCATGGTGAACCCATGGGTCTCGGCATATCCGCATGCTCCCTGTGGAGTGAGTGTCTCTTCGATCGAGGCCACCACATCGATGGAGGTCGCCACTGTCCCGTTGTAAACGGTAAAGGGCCCCGCAGAGGACGTTGCAGAGAAGGTGAAACTACCTGCATCCGGATGAGCGAGAATCTGTCTGTAAACCTCGATCTCGGAGGGAGTGATCCCGGTCAGGGCAGGATCGGGCTCGAAGGAGAGTCCCTGAGATGTTCCTGGATTCGGACCCGTTTGCGAACCTGCGGACGAGGTCCACGCAGTGGTGCCTGAAAGGGCCACATGCTGTCCGAAGTGAATCATATCGGAATCCACAGGGTCATTCTCCATCAGTTCGGTCATCGTCCAAGCACCACAACGATTGTCGAAGATGAAGGCCGTTTCTCGGTTCGATCCGATGAACGCCTGCTCACCAGAGATGGTCAGGTCTTGACCAAACCCGAGGGGACCGCCTGACGGATCGATGCACGAAGCATCGATTCCGATGCTGGAGTGGAAGGACCAACTGTCGTCCAGATTTCTCTGGAAGATGTAAATGGCTCCCTCATTTTCGGCAGCCACGCTATCTTCATCGGCCGCCACCATGATGGTGCTGTGTGACATGGCCACCGCTGAACCGAAGGCCTGCCCTTCCGACACACCAGCAACCACCAGTCGCTCGTAGGAAACAATGTCCCAGTTGCCGCTGCTGTCGGGGTAGAAGAGGAACGCCTGTCCACTGATCGGATCCTGAAGATCTGCAGTAGATTCTGGATTGGGCTTTGTGTCGGTACCGAGCACGAGGTAGTCGCCAGCGATGGCGAGCGAACCTCTATGTCCCAGCGACAGACGATCATCGACTTGCGCATCCGAGGCGGTGAGCACCAGTTTCGCCAGTTGGTCAAGCGCCCAGGACGGCCCCTGTGGAGTCAGTTGGAACAGGTAAGCAGCCCCCGCATCGGTCTGGCTGGTGTCGTCTCCGTTAGCTCCCACGAGCAGACGATCGGAGGTGATATCGAGAGCCAGTCCCTCGCCGAAGCGGTCACCTGGTGATGCATCGATGGAACTTCCATTGGCCAGTTGCGGTTTGATCTCACCTTGAATGGTGTACATCTGAGTGAACTCATCCCAGCGGTAGAGGTACACCGATCCACCCGGAGCGGCATCCGGCGCGCTGACGATCAGGTACTGCTGCTCCTTCAGCACCAGATGATTGCCAAATCCAGTTCCTTGCTGAGCACTCGAGATCTCCTGGATCTTGAGCCAATCGCCCAACGAGTCTCTCTCGTAGACCGAGACCATTCCGATGCTGTTGGCTGTCGCAGGACTCGCCATCAGAGCGTGGTCACCATCGATGGTGACGGGATTCAGGTCGCTCGGACTCGATTCGTACAACGGGTCCCCGTTGCTGTCGACCGGGCCACTCATGTTGGCGACCGAAGGAGTGCGAGAGTTCTCACAAATTCTGGTCACTGTGTAACGAACCCCATCGTAACAAGGTGTACTCAGGTCCGTGAATGAAGTTCCTTCATAATCCGATTCCAGAACTTCGATGACGCCCATCCCGTCAAGAATTTCTCGCTCGATCAACAGCCCAGAGAGTGATTCAAAACTGTTCCAGGAAATCATGAAATTGCCATCGGGTTGTACCATTGAAGTCAGGTCCAACTGACACTCGCAGCTATCCAGCATGGCATTCTGGTTCAGATCCCAGTCGCACCCGGTCTCGATATCACAGGGAAAATCGATCAGTCCGTTGCCATTGCAATCGGTAGCACCTCCGATTCCCTCGACGATCTCAAATGGGTCAGGAAGCCCATTCGCATTACAGTCATATCCATCGGGGACCATGATGATGATGGTCTGGATGATGGGTTCGATCGACACTCCATTCGAATCGGTCACAGTCCAGGTCAGCTCGGTACCTGCCAGGCCGTAGGAGTAATCCCCTTGAGTATCTCCGGGAACGACGGAACCCACGGCAGTCGGCACACCAGTGACTTCAATCGTGAAGGACCCCTGCAAACCACTGACAGTGCAGTTGTCGGAGATGTCTCCAGTGGCAAAGGGCATCGGGGGGGCAAATGAGAACTTGCCTGCGGTGAGGCTTGCCATCCCTATTCCCACCTTGGTGTAGGTCGCCGTGTTATTTCCCGGACCAAATCCAGCAATCGTAGGTGCTTCGGTGTCGGTCACTGTGATGGTGAACTGGTGAGTCGTCGAGTTCCCGCTGCTATCAGTCAGAGTCATCGTGACTGTAGAAGTGCCCAGATCGAAGAGATCTCCTGAACTGGAGGTCGACACATCCGATGCAATGCCACAGTTATCTGAAGTGCTGTGGGCAGCCCAGGTGGCCACCGCCCCACAGGAACCGGGATCACTGGAGAGATCCTGCGACAGCGGCAATCCACTGTAAGCGGGAGCCTCATCGTCGGTGATGCTGATGTCGAAAGAAGCACTGGTCGAGAGACCATTGGCATCGTCTGAGGTGTAGGTCACCGTCGTGGTACCGACCGGGAAGTTGTCCCCTGGCTGGTGGCTGCTGGTGAGCGCTGCTCCGGAGCAGTTATCGGTGGTGGTCGGAGGCGTCCAGTGGATCACTGCTCCACAATCCCCAGAATCTGCGCTCTGGGTGATGCCACCAGGCATGCCGATCAGTTGCGGAGCCTCGGTGTCGGTCACGGTGATGGTGTACTGGTGAGTCGTTTCGTTCCCATGGATGTCTGTCAGGGTCATCGTCACGGTCGTGGCACCGATCCCGAAGACATCTCCTGAACTTGCGCTCGACACATCCGAGGCGATACCACAGTTATCTGAAGTGCTGTGGGCAGCCCAGGTGGCCACCGCTCCACAGGAACCGGGGTCACTGGAGAGATCCTGCGACGCCGGTGCTCCGGAGTAAGCCGGTGCCTCATCGTCGGTGATGCTGATGTCGAAGGAAGCACTGGTCGAAAGACCATTGGCATCGTCTGCGGTGTAGGTCACCGTCGTCGTACCGACCGGGAAGTTCTCCCCTGGCTGGTGGCTGCTCGAGAGCGTAGCTCCCGGGCAGTTATCGGTGGTGGTCGGAGCAGCCCACATGATGGTCGCACCACATGTACCCGCCTCAGCGGTTTGCGTCATGCTGGCGGGCAGATCATGAATCATCGGAGCTTCGGTATCGGTGACCGTGATCGAATGCTCATGAGTCGTGGAGTTTCCGTGAATATCGGTGAGAGTCATCGTCACGGTCGTCGTACCGAGTCCGAAGAAATCACCCGAGGCAGAGGTCGACGTATCGGATGCGACTCCACAGTTGTCAGAGTTACTGTGTGCAGCCCAGTTGGCCACCGCCCCACAGGAACCGGGATCACTGGAGAGATCCTGCGATGCCGGTGCTCCGGAGTAAGCCGGTGCTTCGTCGTCGGTGACGGTGATGTCGAAGGAAGCACTGGTCGAGAGACCATTGGCATCGTCTGAGGTGTAGGTCACCGTCGTGGTACCGACCGGGAAGTTATCCCCTGGCTGGTGGCTGCTGGAAAGCAGCGGATCCGGGCAGTTATCGGTGGTGGTCGGAGCAGCCCAGCTGACGCCAGCCCCACAAGAACCGGCATCCGCGGTTTGCGTCATACTACGGGGCATGCCCAGCAGTTGCGGAACTTCGGTATCGGTCACGGTGATGGTGAACTGGTGAGTCACAGTGTTGCCGTGGATATCCGTCAGCGTCATCGTCGCGGTCGTTGCGCCCAGGCCGAAGAAGTCTCCGGAGGCAGCGGTCGACTGGTCAGAAGCGATTCCACAGTTATCTGAAGTGCTATGGGCAGCCCAGTTGGCCACCGCTCCACAGGAACCGGGGTCACTGGAAAGATCCTGCGACGCCGGTGCTCCGGAGTAAGCCGGTGCCTCGTCATCGAGCACCGTGACAGTGAAGGCCTGGGTGGTCAGATTACCATTCAGATCTGTCGTCGCGTAGGTGACGGTCGTATCACCGACATCCAGCGACGAGCCGCTCTGGACATCACTGTTGGTACCAGCGATTCCACAGTTATCCGCAGCAGTGGGCTCCGTCCAGGATACGATCGCTGCACACTGACCCGCATCGTTGGTCACGGTGAAGGAAGTCGGAACGCCGGATAGCGTTGGGACTTCATTATCACTGATGGTGATGAAGAATGAACTCTGTGCGGTGTTTCCGTGCTGATCCTCAACGGTGTAGGTCACCGTGGTCTCCCCGAGTGGGAATGACGAGCCCGACATATGCGTACCGCTGAGTAACGGATTTGGTCCGCAGTTGTCACTGGTCTGAGGC
>CAVOEM010000228.1:0-4664 GCA_963694575.1 Planctomycetes bacterium UBA1146
TCGCTTCGTTGAAGCATGCCAGCAGGTTGATCGGCGATTACCCGGCAACGGGGACCTTGCAGCAACAGTTCAAGGATCAGATCCTCGAGATGTGTAATTTTCACCCACGTTTGCTCGATCGAGATTGCATGCCGGGTCATTTGACAGCGTCCGCCCTGGTGGTCAATGAAGATCGATCTCGAGTGATGCTGCATCATCATGCCAAGTTGAACCGCTGGTTGCAATTTGGTGGCCATTGCGATGGCGATGCCAATCTGCCCGCTGTTGCCCTGCGAGAGTCCATCGAGGAGTCCGGGGTTCCGGAGCTCACCATCGCTTCAGAGATCATCGATATTGATATCCACACCATTCCTCAGCGAAAAACGGTGCCCGAGCATCTTCATCTAGATATCCGGTTCATGGTGATGGCTTCCGAAGATAGCCAGCCGATGAAGAGCGATGAGTCGCTTGAGGTTTGTTGGTATGATGTGGGGGATCTGAACAAGATTGCGCTGGATCATTCTGTGATGCGTTTGGTTGAAATCATCTGCTGATCTTCACGCTGGTGGAAGGGTAGTCCCATGAGCGAGAGACGCAAGGCTCTGAAAATGGCAGGGCTGATGAATAGGCTCTTGGTCGGATTTGCGATGGCCTTCATGATTCTCGCCGGAGTACTGAGTGTCACCATTCCTTATGAACAGAAAGTGGAGTCTCCGACACTCCTGTATGTCGGTGCCGGCCTGAGCGGGTTGAGCATCTTGGCAGGACTGTGGATTAGAAATTTCCTGATTCCATCGATAGGTCTACCACTTACGATGAAGAGTGTCGGACTCCACTCGTTCTGTATATCAGTGATTGTCGGGCTACATGAAGCCAGTGGACTGCTCTGGGCCTGTTGCTCTTTTCTGTTCCGGGATCAAACCGCACTCGCGGGAACCGGTATCCACATCTTGATGGTGTCGATGATGTGGAATGCAGGAGCTGACCTGGAGTATGGGAGTGAAGAATCCGAAGCGGAGAGTGATTCATGAGCAAGAATCGAGTAACCAGAGCGATAATGATCCTTGGAGGGATGGTGGTCATGGGAGTGCTTGCAGGTTTGTTTTCTTCAGGTGCCAAAGGAGACGTTGGACTCCGGGTCGGCGATCCGATCCCCGATCTGACACTGTCGGGCTCAGGCGGCAAGAAGTATTCGCTCCGTGATGGGATGAGCCGGGGAGAGGGTTTGATCATCGTTTGGATTCCCAAGACCTTCACCCCGCGCTGAACTGCCCAGTGCAAGGCGTTGCGTGACAGCGTCGAAGCGATTCAAAAATTCAAAGTCAACATGTTTGTCATCTCCTGCGACGGTCTTGAAAAGTCGAAAAAATTCGCGGCTAAACTGGATATGCCGTTTCCAGTGCTCAGCGATGATGATCGAACTGCGGCGAAGCTGTTCGGTGTAGATCGAGCATTCGGATTGTCGAAAAGACACACGTTTTTCTTCGGCCCCGAGGGAAAGCTGCGCGCCATCGACAAAAAAGTCCTGGTGAAAAGTCACGGAATAGATGTAGAGGCGCAACTCAAGGTGCTTGATTTCCCGATGAAGTCACAATAGCGCTTTCCGGTGATATCCAGCAAATCCGGAGATCTCAATCGTCATGAATGGAAGGCGGACTGATCTCCTTCTTGATTCGTGGTCGATAGGAAATTTCCATGCGCATGTAGAAGATCGCAGTGAGTAGCAACCCCATCCCGGTGGCGAAAATCAGCACTCCGGTCTTCGAGATCAAATCCTGATGCTGGAGAAGGTGTAGCGACAGAGCGACGCCTCCCAGGCTCGAGATCATGAATCGTGGCTTCCACATCTTTGCGGTCAGAGTCACGAACATCGCCACCGCTCCGATGAAGGGAATGACGGTGAGCCAGATGGAGCTCTGGTCATCCCACCCGACAATCGGAGATCTCTCCAGCGCTGCATGGTATAGACCTCCGAGGATGAAAATCGGACAGGTCCATTCAAAGAACTTGGCAATTCGTCGCCGCTCCAGTCGAGGAGAGCGATCGAGCAGAATCCCGATCCCTAGCATGAAAAAGCCTGATATTGCAAAAGACCAGCCCGACCGGGTGCCACTGGCCAGCGAATCGAACCCAAGCCAGGAAAGCAATGGCACCGTTGCCAGCATGTAGAGGCCCAGCATGGTTCCCGCGGCACCGATCCAGTGGAATGGCCGAGCGAATCGTGGACGTCGTTGCTTCTCGAACCCCGAACCCACTACCCAGGCGATTCCAGTCGACAGGATGCCCACAGCTTTGGGGCCGGGCTCCCAATCGATAAATCCAAGCAGTAATAACACCGACAGATGGGTCGAGAGAAACAGGGCCGAGGAGAGCCACGCATAGAATGAAACGCCAGTTTTGTTCAACCGGAGAACGCTGGCGATCATGCCGATCAGGCTGGAAACAAGCAGAGTCTTGTTGGAAACACCTGAGCGGTGGAGCCAGTCCTTTGAGGTGGTCATCTCTGGAACCCACAGGAATTCAGTCAAGAGCGACATGAGCGTCGGCAGCAACGAGAGGATGGCACCGCCGAAGAACAGCGGTGTGACACGATTGGCCGATCGCTTCTCCGTCAATGCACCCGCCAGCACCAGTGAAAATGTGATGAACAGGGGAATCATCCACCGCATCGGTGTGCCGATCTCCTCACGATAAAGACCCGCAGAAAGAAAGGCTGCCGACAACATCGTCCAGGTGGAGATGTAGATTCCCAGTTCGACCGCACGCAATTTCCGCGTCTCCGTGGGCCACAGGTCATCCCCTTCGAGGATTCTGCGGTACTGCCAGCGCAATAGGTCTCGCTCCGGCTCGCGAACCAGCCCTAATTTCTGCCACTTTTCAATCTCATCGACATGATCTTCAATGCGATTGAGGAGATGGTTCTTGACGACACTGGCCTTCAGTTGCACCGGCCGTCCAGAAAGAAAACAGTCGAGTGCGTGGAGCAGTTCGGTAGCAGACGGCCGATCTTCAGCATTGAAGGCCAGGCACGCCAGGCACACCCTTTCCAGCTCCTCCGGTATTTCGGGACGATGTTCACGAGGCAGACTTGGATCTCCCGCAAGTATCGATGAGATGGTCGGGGGTTTCCCCAGTTTCGCGAAGGGGTGTCGACCTGTCAGGGCTTCATGGAAGAGCACTCCGAGGGAGAAGATGTCGGTGGCCTCGGTTGCCATCTTGCCCATCAGACGTTCGGGCGCCGAATAGGAGATGGTGCCTGAAAAACCCTCTTCGATCTCGGTACTGTTGACCTCGATCGACAGACCGAAATCCAGAATTCGCACTTCATGTGCCGGAGTGACGACGATGTTCTGGGGTTTCAGATCTCTGTGCAGAATGCCGGCACTGTGTGCGCTGGCCACCGCGCGGCAAACTTCGGCAATGATCTTCGCCACTTGCCTGGGTTCCAGAACTGAAGCAACACTTTGCAATTCGTGGCCATCCACCAACTCCATTGCGATTGCCGATTGGCCCTCATGTTCGAGCACGCCAAAGATGGTGACGATGCAACGATCCCCCAGCGCAGCGGTGCGCCGCGCCTCATCGAGAACCTTCTGTCTTTGCTCTTCGTCTCCCTTGTCGGAGGTCAAGACCTTCAGCGCGACAGGACGATTCAACATCAAGTCTCGAGCGCGATAGACGATGCCTAGACCACCTCTACCCAGCTCTCCTTCGATGACATATCCAGGAAACTGGGGACGTGGTGGCTCCCCAGTGCCGGCTGGAATACCTCTTGAGCTGTTATCCCGTACGAAATCTACAGTGTCCTCATCTTCGACTTCGCCCAAAGCATCTCCAACCTGGTGACTTCAAAAGCTCCTCGAGCTTGAAGGCCAATGATGCCATCTCCGGGGAGGGGATGCGTCGATGGGTTTGACCAATTTGAGGGATAATGGACCTATTGATCGGGCTCGCTCGAGCGGACTTGGCTCGAGGTCGACTATCGATTCAGGTCATACCTGTGATCGCCCACAAGAAAGTGCAACCCAGCAAACCGATCAACGGCCCATCTGCGGTATGGGGGCTGATGGCTTCCGCGACGGTCAATAGGATCGGGAGGCAGATGAGAGACAACAACAATTGAGGTGAGGTGAACTCGGATGCGTAGAAAAGCAGAGCCAATACGGTGACCAGGAAGACCATCGCGCTACCCTCAAGGGAACGGTAGTACTCTCCATTCCAGAACTTTCCGTCGTGCCAGATCGCTTTGGTCTTGTAGCGATGTTTTCCGTAACGCAGGCCGACCGGTTCTGCGAGTCCATCACCGAACTCGTTGACGAGTTGTGGGATCAACGTGATGACCTTTTGGTCGACGATGGCGATGAACGGAATATATATCAGGAAGCGAAGCACGTCTTCGATCATGTCGTATCTCATGCTGTAAGGACGATCTTCGAGACGATCCCACGAAACGAATGCATACCTGAAAATAGGCACCTGTCTGCGAATGACATTCCATTCGGTACAGATGATCTTCAACTGCCCGAGAGAGAAGAGAAAGATGGTGTCGATGATGATCTTGTCTCCGGCGACGAACAGGAAGGGGATCACGAAGGCTTGCAGCTTTCTCCACGGTCTCAGCCCGAGCTTTCTGACGAAGTTGATGCGAATATTGAATTTCAGAACCAGGTATGAGCAGAAGATCT
>CAVOEM010000229.1:0-4661 GCA_963694575.1 Planctomycetes bacterium UBA1146
GGAGGAGAGATGGAGGAGAGATGGAGGAGAGATGGAGGAGAGATGGAGGAGAGATGGAGGAGAGATGGAGGAGAGATGGAGGAGAGATGGAGGAGAGATGGAGGAGATGGAGAAGTCTGCCCCGCTCTTGCCGATCAGTCGCGTCGACAGGCTCGGCGGTGATTGACACGTTCTACAGCTTCGGCGTAGCGGCGCTTCTCGTCATCGCTGCCGGGGACCATTCCAGGAACCTCGACAGGTCTCTTGCGATCGTCGAGGCCGACAAAGGTCAGGTAGGCACTCGATGTATGGATGATATCTCCGGTTCGCGGATCTTCCCCCTCGACACGCACACCGATCTCCATCGATGTACGGCCTGTGTGGTTGATCATCGCCTTGAGGATCATGAAGTGGCCGCCGGGGATCGGCGCCAAGAACTCGACATTGTCCATCGCTGCAGTGACCACGGGCCGCCGACAGTGGCGCATCGCCACCATCGCACAGGCCAGATCCATCAGATGCAGCACCTTACCACCGAGCACATTGCCATGGCTGTTGGTGTCGTTGGGTAATACCAGCTCACGCATCTCCACGGCACTCTCGGTTGGTGTCTTCTCCGAACGATCATTCATTGGTGGACTCCCCCACTCGATTTTCTGGCGCACCCGCCTGCTCACGATGAGCCGACAGGCGCTGGATGTACAGGTCCAGGTCCCAGGTATTGGTCACCTGCTGTGCAGAGAGACCCATCTTCCGGGCGATACCCACGCCATGCTCGATATCATCGAGTCCTGCGATGGAGTGCGCATCGGGATGAATCCCGATGTCGATGCCCAGTTCCTGGATGGTGCGGCCCCATCGCCAGTCTACATCCAGGCGACGAGGATTGGCATTCAACTCGACGATCACACCTTCTTCGGCCGCCACCTTCAGCAGGTGAACCATGTCCAGTTCGTAGCCATCCCGCTGCAACAAGAGCCGACCGGTCGGATGTCCCCAGACGGTCGTGTAGCGATTGCGAAGCGCCCTCTCGATGCGATCTGTTTGCTGCTGTCTTGCCAGGGAGAAGCTGGAGTGGACGCTGGCGACCACATAATCGAGTTCCTCCAGGACTTCATCTGGATAATCGAGGGAGCCATCGGTGAGGATGTCGCTCTCGATACCGTGAAGGATGGTCAGTTCCGGAAACTCCTGGCGCAGTTGATCGATCTCTGCACGCTGCTGACGCAACTGGTCGATGGTGAGTCCTCCGGCATAAGAGGCGGTCCGTGAATGATCTGCGGTCCCGTAGTACTTCCAACCTCGCTCAGCGGCAGACTGAACCATCTCCCGCAGTGTCGCCTTGCCATCGGACCAGGTCGAATGGCAATGCAGAGTGCCCTGGATCTGTTCAAACTCGACCAGGTCGGGCCACTCTTCCCCTTCGGTGAATAGTTGTTCTGCACGTTCGATCTCTCCCAGATCTTCTCGCTGCTCCGGTGGAATCGATGCCAGTTCAAGATGCTCGTAGATCGACTCTTCATCGACGGTTTCCAGCCGCTGATCCGCAGCATCCCAGAGGCCGTATTCGTTCAACTTCCAGCCGCGGTCTCGAGCTCGTTGGCGCAGACTAGTATTGTGTTCGCGGCTGCCGGAGAAATGCTGCAGAGCCGTGGCGAACTGCTCCGGAGTGACGACTCGTAGATCGACTCCGATTCCCTCCTCCGACTGCACCCTGCTCTTGGTCTCCCCTTCCGACTCCACCTCACGGATCCCCTCGGTCGCCAGAAACGCTTGCCGAGCCAACAGTGAATCCTCGGTCGAGGCGACGAGGTCGATATCGCCCACCGTTTCACGACTTCGTCTCAAAGATCCAGCCAGTTCCACCTGCTCGACCGCAGGGCATCTTTGCAGAGCCTGGAGGAAGCGTGTGGCCACCTGACCACTGACCGATAGCAGGCTTCGACCGGCAAAGCGTCGCAGGTTCTTGATCCCCTTGAGGATGACATTTTCGGTTCGTTCGGCGAACCCGGCCAGCTCACGAATCTGCTGCTGGAAGCAAGCGGCTTCCAGTTCCGCTACGGTCAGAATTCCAAGCTCTTGATGAATCGCTCGCACTTTTTTGGGGCCGAGACCAGGGATTCGCAGTAATTCGAGTAAGGACTCCGGTACCAGTGCACGGATCTGAGCCTCCTCCTCGCTGACTCCGGAAGTTGCGAGATCCCGGATGATCGATGAGAGTCCCTTGCCGATTCCCCGGATCGATGTGACTTGATCCTCCTCGACCAGTTGAACCAGATCCCCTTGCCAGTTCTCGAGCGCACGGGAGCCCTGCTGGAACGCTCGAACTCGAAAGGGACTGGCACCAGAAATCTCGAGGATTTCGCCACACTCGGCGAGCAACTGGATGATTTCAGACTTGTTCACGATTCCTCCTCATAGTGTCCGCCGTGGGGTCCTCGACCGCCTTCTCCAGCGCATCGATCCAGTGGCTGGCGACATCGACCCCAGTGGTGCGGACGATCCCCTGCAGACCAGGAGACCCATTCACTTCCAGCACCAGGTACTGCCCATCCGATTCGATCAGGTCGACACCCGCACAGCGAAGTCCCATGTGATGAGACGCTTCCAGTGCCAGCGATTTCATGTCATCGGAGGGTTCGATGCCGATGGCACTCCCGCCCCGATGGAGGTTCGATCGAAAATCACCTGCTGGAGCGGTCCGCTGCATCGCTGCCACAACTTGGCCATCGATGACCAGGATTCTCGTATCCTGACCACCGCACTCGATGTACCGCTGGACGATGAACTCGCGCGATTGAAACAACACGCTCTCCATCATCGATACTGCGGTGGATGCCCGCTCCGCAAGAATCACGCCACGCCCCTGTGACCCGGACATCGGCTTGATCACCACTGGAGCTCCGCCCACCCGCTCGATGGCAGCCTCCAGTTGATCGAGATCACGTACCAGTTCCGACTGAGGAACCGGAAGCCCCGCTGCAGACAACTTTTGAAGGGTGGTCATCTTGTCCTGAGCCGCCAACAGCGAATCGACGCCATCGAGGAGCGCCACTCGCTGCTGCTCAAGAGCTCGCCCAGCGGCCTCGACCAGTCCCGGAAACAGTGCGCCGAGTCGGATGATCACCGCATCGAGGGGGCCCACTTCCAGTCCATCGTGAAGTAGGGTCGGCTGCGTGGTGCGGACCGCCAATCGGAGCAGTTCCAGATCGACCCATTGATGACCACGCGATGTCGCTTCCGCCGCCAATAACTGGCACGATTCGAGTCCTGGATCTGAGGTGATGATGGCGAAACGCATCGGATGGGCCTCCCGGTCCTGGATCTGACTACAGGGAGATGGAATCCCGCCCGGGACCCAGAAGCAAGGAGCGTTGAAGAGATTTCACCGAGGCAGGCTCATTTCGCCTGCGGGTAGGCGCCTTCCAGGACCGAATCGAACTCACTGGTGGCCTCGCGGCGCTGTCCCGTTTCTGCATTGTAGATGTGGAATTCTTTCACCATGCAGCCATAAGCGTGGAGTGTAATCGCCATTTCATCGCCGGAACAATTGTCCATCCGGTGCAAATCCACCGCTGGCGGAAAGACGGTCCCTACCGATCCGGCAGTTCCGATGAAGGTCTCGACCGGTACCAGGCAATGCTGACCATCCTGCTCATCCGGTGCGTAATTGGTGAATCGCATCCGGCCGCGCAGGACCCCGAGAACACCCCAGGATGGGTGATCATGAATCGGCGTTCCCTGCCCCGGTTTCCATACCAGGCACAACATCGAGAAGCGATCCTGCGGATCTGCGTGGAGCAGATGACGAGAATACCGCTGGGTCCCCGGTTCGAACTGGCTGAGGAAATCATCGGAGACTCCGGCGGAGAATCTCTCGACCAGTCGTACCAATTCGTTGAGTCGAGTTCGCTCCCGCTGTTCGGTGGCGATGGTGGTATCCATCTCCTGGATCAGCTGCTCGATGGTTGCGATTGGTTCCACTGGCCCCCCGGATCTTCAATGTGGCTGAAAAATGGCGCAATACGGCAGCCAACCTCGATCTCAGAGCATCGACCTCAATACCTCGAGGTACCCACCCTCGGGTCAGGTCAATTCGGTTCCAAGGCCTCTGCAACCCCGATCTTACCGATGAGGGGAGTTCCCGGCAATGCGATCGATCGCCGCAAACCCCTGACCCGAGGATTGTCGGCGGTTTTCCTCGTGGATCCTGTCCCTTGAGACAGGTTCGGCCTTATCCTGTCCCTCGGACCGGGGATCGTCCCCGGCGGAAACGAGGATTCGTGCACTTCAGTGTCCAGATTCCGATTCGCTTCGCCGATGTCGATGCCGCGGGAATCGTCTACTACCCGCGGTTGCTCCACATCTGTCACCAGGCTTTCGAGGAGTGCTTCCAGCAGCGGGGGCCGATGCCTTATCACCGCTGGACCAGGGACCATGGTCTGGGATTTCCGACTCGCGAACTGGAAGCGGAGTTCACCGCACCGGTGATCTATTCCGATCCGGTGCAGGTCGATGTGGCGACCTCGGATGTGGGCCGCAGTTCGGTTTGTTTCCACTTCGTCGGCCAGCAGTCTCAAGGAGATGGGGATCCAAAAGTCTGCTTCGAGGCCAGTGTCACCAAGGTGTGCTGCTCCATCGAAGGAATGACACCTGTTGAGATTCCAGCCGATATCCGCGAG
>CAVOEM010000230.1:0-4644 GCA_963694575.1 Planctomycetes bacterium UBA1146
TCCAGTGACTGTAGTCATTCGATAAACTCTGGATCACCAGCGCCTGCGCCTGAATACGGGATGATTCAAATCCGTGGCAGAGGGGATCCCCTTCCGGCTTGGCAGGAACACCATAGTTTCCAACCAGCGGATAGGTGAGTGCCATCAACTGACCACGATAAGACGGATCGGTGAGAGACTCGGGATACCCGACCATGCCGGTGGCAAAGACCACCTCACCGGAAACGGAACGATTCGCACCGAATGCCTGGCCGTCAAAAACGGTCCCATCTTCGAGTTCCAACCGTGCCTGCCGAAAGGATGCCATCGATGTCACATCTGATTCTGAAACACTTTCCGACTGTGCCGGACTCGAGTCCACTATGGGATCTCTCAAGAAACTGCCTTTCGCCCTGAACCGGAACTGGAAAACCAACGGTTTTCCCCTGTCGGCACCAAGTCTGCTGGGAACATGCAGTTGCCCAGCCTCCCTTGGAGGTCTCCTCGGCGACCGATCGCAGATCCTGAGTATCAGATTTTAGAGGGGCATCCGGGTCCAGGAAAGCAACCTCACCAAGAACTCAGAATTTCCATCCGATCAGCAATCCGCCCCGACCGGTGCTCCCCTGATCGCGACGAAAACTGAACAGATCGCCATCGGAAGCGCTACAGCGCACATCCAAGGCGATCCGGTGAGACTCGAATCCCTCCCGCAGCAGTTGCTCTCGCAGCACCGTTCGCAGGTCGATGCCCTCCTCTCGGACCGCACCATCGGCCCCAGGCAAGCCAGCCAGCGCCTGATGGACCTCGGGACCGACCGGATATTTTTCTCCGGATATCGCCGGAGAAAGGAACGCCAGCGCCTCCGGACCCGGTTCCAGCACCTCCAGCAGTCGCATCAGCGCCCCCGCTGCGGTGCCACGCCAGCCGCAATGGGCGACTCCGGCACGTCGGGTGAGGGGGTCTGCGATCGCCACCAGCGGGCAGTCCGCCGTCAGAGAAAGGGCAAACACCCCCGGCTCGGTCAGCACCACCACGTCTCTCCGGGCGAGACGAGTCGATGGGGCCAGCGCCCCCTCCCCCCGGTGCTGCAAACCGACCTCGGCCACCTCGGTACCGTGGCACTGTCCCGCCACCACCACCTGCTGGAGTGAAATCGAGGCCGCCTCCGCAAATCTGCGGCGATTTTCACGCACCGCAACGGGATCGTCCCCGGTCGAGAATCCCAGATTGAGAGAACTGAAAGGGGGCTCACTGACCCCACCCCAGCGATCGGGAAAACTCGCAATCAACCCCTCGCAGCGGCCGTCGCTCCTCAAGGGAGCGGCCAGGTCCACGACGCGCAGTGGTTTCACGAGGCGTGTGGATTCTGCGACGAATCGGCCAGGGGAGGCGAACCTCTGCTGTCATCGTCTTTCAGCACCGGCACCACAAACTCCCGGGCCAGCGTCTTGAAGATCGCCGCCAGCGGCACAGACAGCAGCATTCCGATGATACCGAACCAGTGGGTGAAGATGAGGAAGGTCACGATGACGGTGACCGGATGCAGGCCGACTTCATCCCCGAGCAAGCGAGGGATCAGCACGATGCCCTCGATCGCCTCCATCGCGATGAAGACTCCTGCCGTGGCCAGCAGCAGCCACAGCTCATGGTGTTCGAACCAGCACATCCCGAGTGCCGGAATCGCCGCCAGCCACACTCCGATGTAGGGCAAGAGGGAGAGGAACCCGGCGGCGAAGCCGACCAGGAATCCATAGGGAACACCGGTCAGTTGCAAGCCGATACCGGTCAGCAACCCCTTGACCAGACAGACCAGCAGTCGGCCGCGAAAAAATGCCGAGAGGATCTGGTGAATCTCGACAGCGATCTTTTCCGTCCGGACTCGGGCGTTGGCTGGAATCCACTGGCGTCCACGGGCGATCATCGGATCGATCTCGATCAGGAAGAAGAACACGTAGACCGGCAGCAGCAGCAGCCAACTGCTCAGTTCCAGCAACCGCTGGAACGGCCCCACGCCATCCTCGGAAACGCGGGTGGTCGCCCCGATTCGCTCGATAGCGTCCGCCAATTCCTCACCGTCCCAACTCTGCGTTGGGCCGACTTCCTCACCGGAGCCGAACCAGGCCTCGATCACTCGACCCGCGGTAGCATCGAGTCCAGATTCGACCCTTCTGGCGAGCGCTTCCTCTGGATCGAGATCTTCATCGGCACCGTATCGCTCCGCGATGCGGTCCTTCCAACGCTGAAATCCGACCGCCACTCCTGGAAAATCACGCTCGAGGTGATCTTGCGCCTCTCGCACCCAGCCCGGATCAAACTCGCCGTCCCCGTCGCGATCGATGTACCACTGTCCCGAGGAGTCTTGCAGTGCTTGCGGGTTCTGCTGGGCCAGTGGCTGCGAGATCGAGGTGTCCCCCACCAGCCGACTGGCGAGGGTGGCACCGCCACGAGCGACCGCCACGGTGCCCGCCAGCAGCGCCCCGATCAGCACCATCGAGGAGAGGAGGAAGATCAGCACCACCGCCGGCAGCCGTCTCATCCCTCGCTTCTCCAGGCCATCCGCCAGCGGATCGAGGATGTAGGCGATGAAGAGGCCCGCCAGTAACGGGGCAAAGATGGAGCGAAGCCACAACAGCGTAGCCATGGTCGCCAGAGCGACCAGAACGAACATCAACGGTCTCAGGAAGCGCTTCGGTAGGATGCGGTCCACTGGTCCTTCTCCTGGCAGTATTCGAGTTGTGGCTCGATGGCGAAGACATGCTCGAAGGTCATGCCCCCAAATCCACCGACGAAATCATCGAGACGATCGGAATCACGTTTCCCGAGCAGTTGGTAGTCGATCAACTGGAAGACCATCTTGCCGATATCCTCGGTGTCGTGGATCCCCCAGGAGGCGAAGACACAGCTGGTCAGGCAGCCGTACTCCAGGATGGCATAGCGACGCACCGATTCCAGTAGCTGGTGGGCGCCGACATGATGACGGTCATCGGTCAGGATCGGTTCGTAGTTCTCGATACCATGAACATGGCGGACAGAGTGATCGAGAGCATCGAAGAGGAATGCATAAGCTTCACGAGGGTACTCGTGACACTCCTGCATCAGCGTCTCGAACCGTTGTTCAGGTTTTGGGTCCGGCATGGGACCGCCTCCTGGTCCCGGTTCCCCGCGCGGCGAGCGGTTTCCCTCTGGACCTTGATGGGCGAATGGTAGGAGATGGCAGCATTCCAGCAAGCGTATCGGGGCCAGATTCGAAGATTCCATCGCATAACTCCTGGACAGTCACCAGCGGTAGGGGTCGTGAACTCAGGCCACCCCCAGCGAGCGGGGTAAGCGGATTCTTAATTGCTCCAGATCGGTGGCCGATAAGACCATAGCGGTCGCTTCTAGGCACAGATCTACCGAGCCGGAGCGCTCGACATGCCGCGCGACATGGGAGAGGAGAGTAGCCTTTTCCGCCGCTTGCCAGCGCCCCGGCCCCACGGCGGGACGGTAGGCCCAGATCGCATCGGTCAGGACACGAATCGTCGCCAGCACCACCTCCCGATCGGTCTGGCCCCCCGGCTCCCCCGCCACCGCCACCAGATCTCGAGGATCTCGCACCGGAGAATGAAGGATCTGGCCCAGTGCCTCTTCCCCGCCACAACGCTCCAGCGCCTGCTGCAGGCGGATCGCCGCCCCTGGCCTGCCGCCGACCGCTCCGAAGAGCCAGTGCCCGCTGCTCTCATCGATCGGCACCGTCGCTAACACCTCGAGGAACGGCTCCAACGTCAGCGGCCCCATCGTCACTCGCTGACAGCGGGAGATGATGGTCGACAGCAACTGGGCGGGTCGGTGGGAAATCAGCAGGAACACCACCCCAGCCGGGGGTTCCTCGAGGATCTTGAGCAGTGCATTGGCGGCCGGCTCGGCGAGCCGCTCGGCGGGGTCGATCACCACCACCCTTCGATCGCCGCTACGCAGCGACAGCGATCGCATCATCTCGCGCAGTGCCCCCACCTCGATGCCTCGACTCTCGACCGACGCCAGAATCTGCAAGGCGCCGTGATTGCCGCTGGCGAGCGCCTGGCAACTGCCACACTCACCACAGGGGTTCATCTGCTGTTGCGCTCCACTACCGACGGGTGAGCGGTTACAGAGCAGGGTTTTCGCCAGTTGCTGGGCCAGCAAACTCTTGCCGATCCCCTCCGGTCCCGCCAGCAGGTAAGCATGGGAGATGCGGTCACGGCCAAACACTCGGGACATGCACTGACGGATCGTTTCGTGACCGAGCACCTCATCGAAGGACATCGGCCACCTCCTGGCGGATCCGTGCCTCGACCTGGTTCGCGTCGAGACGGCCATCGATACGAACCACTCGATCCCCCTCGATACCCACCACCTTTTCGAAAGCTGCGACGGTTCGTTGTGCCAGGCCCGGGCGCGATTCGAAACGATCGGTCGCTCCGGAGCGCAGTGCCAGTCGCTGCGACAATTGCTCCACGTGGATCTCCAGCACGATGTTGAGGGAGGGGCGACGATCGCCCAGCACTACCTGACATAGTTGCGCCGCCCGCGCTTCACCCAGTTCTCCCGCCAGCCCCTGATAGACCACCGTCGACAAGTGGAACCGATCGGCGATCACCCACTGCCCCGCTTCCAGCGCCGGCTCGATCACCTCGTCGAGCA
>CAVOEM010000231.1:0-4620 GCA_963694575.1 Planctomycetes bacterium UBA1146
GGGTGGTGAGTATGAAGGGGATGCCTTCTTCTGGTGTCTCGACAAGTCCTGCTCGATGAGTTGGAACGGCGAGATCGAGGATCTCAAGCAGGAGTTCACCCAGACTCTGAACTCACTTTCTTCTCAGGCGGAGTTTGGCGTGGTGGCTTTCTCAGAGGGTCATATTTCCTGGAATCCCTCTCCACAGCGAGCCAACCCTGCGAACAAGGGATCGGCCACTGCATGGGTGTTGGCTCTCAATGCTGCCGGCTGGACCTGTCTAGGTCCTGCAGGAGTCGAGACTCTCAACATTGCCAATCAGTGCGGGAAGCAGATGAAGCAGGTGCTGGTGCTTTCCGATGGTGAACCGTATTGCAACGGCGCCAATACTGCGACCCAGAGCCTGGCAGATATCACCGCCGCGAACTGGCAACAGATCCCCGTCAATACCATCTACATCTCCTCCGACAACGGTGGGATCACGTTCATGCAGCAGTTGGCGTCTCAGAATAACGGTACCTTCTTCCAGCCACAGTAGGGTCACTGGCCAGCGCTTCAGCCAGCGGCTGAGACGGTGGGTATCGCCCTTGCGGCAAAGACATGCAAGAATAGCGGGTCGGCTCTTCAAGGAGCCGACCCGCTATTCAATTCGCTCGAGTGGATTTGATTGCGGGGCAGATCATCGAACACTCAGATCATCTAAATCCGATCATCTAAATCCGATCATCTAGAACCGAGTGAGACTGTGGATCGGTGAACCGATTGGAATGAGAAGGGAGTCGAGTTGAGCCCCAGAATCTTCTGCTTTGGAGCGGTGGTCGTCGATCTCATCGCCCATCCGGTGGAACGGCTTCCTGGCGCGGGTGATTCGGTACGATCTCCCTCCATCCAGCCCGCTATCGGCGGCTGTGCGGCCAATGCTGCCACGGCACTGGCCAGACTGGAGCACCCGGTTCATCTCTGTGGAGCGGTCGGAGACGATCACTTGGGCCACTTCCTTCGCACCGAACTGGAGCGAGAGGGCGTCGACCTGAAGCATCTATCGACTCATCCTGGAGTGCCTACCGGAGTGACCATTGTCATCAATGTCGAGGGTGAGGATCGACGATTCATCTCCGCCATGGGGGCCAATGATGCGCCGTGGCCGGTGACGATCGATAGCGAGTCACTGGTCGGAGCAGAGGTGGTTTCCCTGCACGCTTTTGGCCTGGCCAGGAGGCCCGATGTCGAGGACGCTTGTCGCATCTTTCAAGCCGGACGGGACGCTGGTGCTCTCACCTTGCTCGATGTGATCGTGATTCCGGGAGAGGACTTGCTGCCACAACTGAAGCCACTGCTGCCACTGGTCGATGGCTTCTTCCCCAATCAAGATGAAGCGGAGCGATTGACCGGTCTGAAGGATCCAGTGGAGGCGGCAGCACTGCTCCGGAAATTGGGAGCTCGGTGGGTAGTAGTGACCTGTGGAGATCGAGGCCTGGTGTGGGATTCGATCGAAGGAAGAGGGTCGCTGGATGCCATGGCTGTACCCGCGATCGATGCTACAGGTTGTGGAGATGCATTCTCCGCCGGTTACATCGACGCCCATCTGAAGGGCTGTGACCCGCTGGAAAAAATGGTCCGCGGCTCGGTCATGGGTGCCGCTGCGGCGACTGCCGCTGGAGCCATCGATGGCCTTCCTTCTCGCGCAGCCTTCGATGCACTCCATTCCACCTGGACTCCAACCTCGATCATCTCCTGAGCGGCGATCCGGCAATTCCTACCGATCTCCATCCCTCTCAATTTTGCGACTGAGCACCTTTCGGAGTGCCCGCAATTCGTGTGCCCGGAATCAGTCGATTCGGGCCCTCCGGGGGGAGACTGAATCTCCAGAATAGGGGATTCTTCTATCGCCGGAGTTGACACCCCGGCCAGTGCTCTCGGACTGGATGTCAGTCGCTAGATGCATCGATCCTCCCGAAGAGATGGAAATCTCGTGGGGCTGGGGAGATGGGTCGTCGACCTGAAATGTCGGCATGAGTTGTCGGCATGAGTTGTCGGCATGAGTTGTCGGCATGAGTTGTCGGAATGACAGACGCAACAGTCGCTTGAGAGTACCCACTCTTCGCAGGAGCGAAGTCACCAGTGGAAACTGAGAGGTGTCATTGAAGGAGAACGATCGTGTCCTTTGAAGAAGAGAACCAGAAGCCCTTTGCGGAGCCGTCCGCAGAACTCTCCCCACCACTTCTGGGCGAGATCTCGAAGGAGCCGGGGAGTCCCCAGGTCAAGTGGACTGGCGACCGGCCAAGGCTGTTCCATCTGTCGATGTTGCTGATTCCATTGATATGGATGAGTGGCATCTGGTTGCTGGCCGCAGACCAACAGGGCCCCCATCTGCGTCCTCTGGACATGCCATCCGGAGGTGGTGGGGCCGGCGATGCGGATGAAGACGCCCCGGAAACGATCGTCTTCTACGGCATGGACTACGAGGGAGATGCCTTCTTCTGGTGTCTCGACAAGTCCGGTTCGATGGACTGGGGTGGAGCCATCGATGATCTCAAGCAGGAGGTCAATTCGGCGATTCTTTCACTGAGTCCCGCTGCGGAGTTCAGTCTCGTGGCCTTCAGTTCCAACACCCTGGTCTGGTCTCCTACGCCGCAGTCCGCTCGTTTGGCAGAAAAGACGGCGGCTCTGTCGTGGGTCAATTCTCTGTTCGCAGAGGGGTGGACCTGCCTCGCTCCTGCAGCGGTTCAGACCCTCTCCATCTGTAATCAATCGAGCCACAGTTCGCGTCAGGTCATCATCCTCAGTGATGGAGCCCCCTTCTGTAATAATGTGGACACCTCGGCTCAGACCCTGTCGGAGATCTCCCAGGCGAACTGGCAACAGGTTCCGATTCACACCATCTTCATCGGCTCGGATACTGCGGGGATCGCCTTCATGCAGACGCTGGCGACGATGAACCAGGGTAGCTTTCACATCTGCGATAACTGATCTGTAGTTCCATTGCCGTCGGACTGGACCACCACTGCGGGCTGAGAGGGGAGATCCCCTTCTCAGCCCGCAGTTTTAATTCCACCGCGGTAATAGTTTCACGCAGTTTCAATTCTACGTGGAACGGATGGCGGGTCGATTTTTACGATCCGCTCCCGTTCTTCTTCTCCAGTGAGATCTACTCGGTGGATCGATGGCCAGGATCGATGGCCAGGATCGGTCACCAGGAGCGGTCACCAGACGCTGTGGGCCTCCGCCAGGGCGCTGAAGGAGTCCGCTTCCTCGAAGCGACCTTGCTGCCGACAAGCGGACGCCAGGGCGTGGTAGGCGAGCGAGAGGCCCGGATGAGTGGGATCATCCACCAGCAGTTGCTGGATCCCTTGCTGCAACCAGAGTTCAGCCCCGTTCAGTAGTTCATTCTGACGTCGAGGATTGGAGGAGGGGGTTTCCTGGCGTCGGAGCTGTGCAGCAGCGAGGAATGAGTGGCCTCTTGCGAGGTGCTCCTTCCATTCCTCGCCGGGATGAGCCGACAACTGCTGAGAAAGAAACTCTCCCGTCATCAGGACGCAAAGTAGTCCGATCAGAACCATCAGCCGAGTGTGATGACGATCAAATTTTTCCTTGAACTGTGGATCCTGCTGATATCTTTTCACCACTTCGATCCTGTGATGAGGAGCCGGGTGTCTCCAGCCACGTCGCTTGGGGTTCATCGAGTGAATCTCGATCAGTCTGGTGAGTGTCCGACCGATACTCCCCGGGTTTTCAGTCAGCTCATCGCTGAAGATGTCCGCCTGGTGTTCCAGGTGCCTGCTGATCCGACCAAAGAAGATCCAGAAAGTCATGGTGATCAGGATGGAAATTGCAGGTATCGCAAAGCTGTCGATGGTGTCCAGTGAGGAAATCAACATGTAGTAGAAGCTGCCGGTGACTCCAAGCAAGTATAAGACATGGTGGAGACGTGCATGGGCGAGTTCATGGGCAAAAGCGGAGTCCACCTCATCGGCATCCATCACCTGGAGGAAATAATCTGTGATGAAGAACCTTCGGTGAAATGAAAACAAGCCGGCCACCATTGCCGTGGCCGTCGGCTGCCAACCGGTCCTCCAGATGTAGGGTTGGCGAAGGACCACGCCAGACTTCTTGGCCAGGTTCATCAAGCGGTCTCGCATCGCCCCCTCGGGCATCGGATGCGCATTGAGGGTCCAGGTCAGGAGTGCCGGTGCCAGCAGGAGGACCATGAGTATCATCAGGACCTCGATGGGGACAGGGATGTGCTGCTCCAGCCACACTCCATGATCGGGATTGACTCGTGTCCAGTCACCTATCGCATGGACGACAACCAGTGGAATCGCCAGGGTCAGGTGGCTGCGGATCTCTCCGAGAAACGCAGCCAGGAACAGCCGCGGCGAGCGACCGGCAAAGAACCAGAAACGCAGTGCGGCGCAGAGCCCGAAGGCCACCAGTAGTGGGAGAATGGTGATGGCTGCCGCCGCGGCGATCCCACTCACCGGCAGCAGGGATTCTGCTTGGTCATACCAGTGGGCTAGCCACAGCATCGTGGCCCATGTCAGCAGCAGAACTGGGGGTTGGATGCGAAGGTAGTATTGATAGTGTGAACCGGTGAAGTCCTGCTGGCCACGGACAGACTGCAGCAGTTTCACCAGCATCAGA
>CAVOEM010000232.1:0-4613 GCA_963694575.1 Planctomycetes bacterium UBA1146
GTGAGAAAGAACCGTTGCGGCAGCAGGATCACTGCGGGATCCAGGTGGCTAGACAGTCGGGAAAAGAGAATTCGACGATGGGATGGATTCGTTGTTACCGAGAGGCGGCGATTCCAGGACTGGCTCGGAAACTGCCACACTACGGCAAGTATTCCTATCTGCTGTTCGAGGGAGATGAGCCGACCAATGTGGGGAAAGGGGAGTGGTCTACCGGATCTTCTCCTCTTTCCTGGACTGCAGAAGGTGTTTCAGTCGAGGCGATGACGGATTCACGCGAACCTCTCGCCCGACCCGGACCGGTCCTCGATGGAGATCGAATGATCTCCGATGTTCGTTGGCTTGCTGATCCACAACTGGAGGGGCGAGAGAACGGATCCGTGGGCTTGGAACGGGCCACCCAGTGGGTTGCGGATCGCTTCCAGGAGATCGGATTGAAGGAGGGAGCACCGGACGGCAGTTTCTTCGACTGCTGGAGTGTAGAGGAACTGCAGAGTCGAACCGAGAGAGACTCGACATTGCGAAATGTCATCGGAGTGATTCCCGGGACCGATGATTCCTTGTCGGGGCAATCGGTGGTGGTCCTCGCCCATGTCGATCATCTGGGCCGCGGTTGGCCCGATGTTCGATCGGGTAATGAAGGCAAGATTCACCCAGGAGCCGACGATAACGCTTCAGGTGTCGCAGTGATGCTGGAGACGGCTCGAATCCTTGCAGCTACTCATCGCCCTGCCAGGAGTGTCATATTTGTCGCTACCAGTGCCGAGGAGTGGGGATTGCGTGGGGCTAGTCGGTACATCGAATCGATGGAGCAATGGCCTGCAGAGCGGGCCATCTCGGTGATCAGCATCGACGCAGTCGGGCGTCTTTCCGAAGGGAAACTTCTGGCACTGGGAATCGGTACCGCCACCGAGTGGATCCATATTGCTCGTGGGGTTGGTTTCACTACTGGTGTCGCAGCGACAGCGGTCAACGATGATCCAGGTGGATCGGACCAGGTACCCTTCCATGCTCTAGGAGTACCCGGGATCCAGCTGACGACTGGAGCGCATGACGATTATCATCGTCCAGGAGATACTGCAGACAAGGTCGACACTGCCGGAATGGTTCAGGTTGCGACATGGTTACGGGAAGCGTTGTTGTATCTATCGGATCGTAGCGAGCCGCTGACCTCGACCCTGGATGGGGCGGCGGGAACCAAGACCACAGCTCCTGTCGCCGGGAGAAGGGTGTTTCTGGGCACGATTCCTGATTTCGCTGACACCGGTCCGGGTGTCAGGATCGAAGGAGTGGTGAAAGATTCTCCTGCCCAAGCGGCGGGACTGCGAGAGGGAGATCGACTCCTCTCGCTGGACGGTACCGTCATCGATGACCTCCGGGGCTACTCGAACCTGCTGAAACAATTGGAAGCGGGAGATACCGTGTTGCTGGTGATCGAACGGAAGGATGACGTCTTCGAGGTGAATGTGGTCCTGAGAAAACGTTAAATTCAAGTGATCAGATTTTCATGGTTGAGTAAGTCCCACTCGAGGAAGCAATGATACTGTCGAATTGGAGGCTCTTTGGTCAGCGTTTATGATATCAAACCCGCCTTTCAAAATCTGCTCAGGCCGGTTGTGAAGATGTTGGCGCGCATCGGAGTGACCGCCAATCAGGTCACCGTTGCAGCGATGTGTCTGTCGATCGTCACGGGGATCTGGATTCTCGATGAGTATCACCCCTTACCATTTCTGTCGGCAGAGAATTCAGAATCGGCCTCGAGCCTTTGTCTGCTGCTGGCCATCCCGGTGGTCCTGCTGCTGAGGATGGCTCTCAATGCCATCGATGGGATGCTGGCCAGGGAGCACGACATGAAGTCGAGTCTCGGAGCAGTTCTCAATGAACTGGGAGACGTCATCTCGGATGCCGCTCTTTATCTGCCCCTGGCCTATGTGGCAGGATTCAACGCTGTACTGGTCGTGGCAATGGTGATCGTCGGAATCATTGCAGAGATGACCGGAGTCATTGCCGTCCAGATCGGGGCGAGCCGACGATACGATGGGCCAATGGGGAAGAGTGATCGAGCGCTAGTGGTGGGCCTCATTTGCGGAATCATCGGACTTGGATACGATATTTCCCACTGGCTCGATCCGATTCTTGGGGTGCTGATCGGATTGGGTGTGCTGACCATCTGGAATCGGTCGAGAAAAGCGCTTCAGGAGTGCCAGTGAACTGGTTCAGTAACCTCTCATCAGCGGTCGAGTACTCCCTCGGGGCCATCTTCTCGGTGCTGATCCTATCCACCTTGATCGTGAAACTGATCGGTTGGCTGAAGCCTGAAAAGGATCTTGGGGACCTTCCTCCAAGAATATTTTCGTGGTGGATCATCGTCTCCATGGTGACGGTGGCACTGGTTCTTCAAGAACCATATTCCATCATGTTCTTCGCTCTGGTCAGCTTTCTGAGTCTCAAGGAGTTCTATTCGATGATACCCACGCGCCGTGCAGATCGGCGCGTACTCTTCTGGGCATATCTTGCGATACCCGTTCAGTACTACTGGATTCATGATCGATGGTACGACATGTTTATCATCTTCATTCCAGTCTATCTGTTCCTGCTCTTGCCGATGAGAATGGTGTTCATCGGAGCCAACGAAGGATTCTTGAGGGCTGCGAGTTCCACCCAGTGGGGCCTGATGACATGTGTGTTTTGCATCGGCCACATCGCTTATCTCGGGACACTGGATGTGGAGCATGTGGGAGTTGCGGGTGGGCCGGGTCTGACGGTGATGCTATTGATCCTCACCGAGGGAAATGACATCGCACAGTATCTATGGGGAAAGACTTTTGGCCGGACCAAGATCATTCCCAAGGTCAGTCCCAACAAGACCTGGGAGGGTTTCATAGGAGGATTGGCGACCACGGTGGCATTGTCCTATTGGATTGGCCCGTACCTTTCACCATTCACCACCCAACAAGCACTGATCGCGGGGGGGTTGGTCGGTACGGCGGGCTTCATCGGGGATGTGGTGATGTCGGCGATCAAACGAGACCTCAACATCAAGGACACCGGCGGCACTTTGCCGGGGCATGGCGGGATTCTCGATCGTGTCGACAGTCTCATCTACACTGCTCCGATCTTCTTCCACTTCAGTTTCTGGCTGACCTATTAACATGATAAATCAGCTTCTGAAGGTGATGTTTCAGTGCTTTTTTGTCCGGCCACTGGTGTTGTTCTTGATCGGTCTGAATGTTCGGTTTCGGGAGAGGATTCCAGATACCGGTCCAGCCATCATTGCTGCCAATCACAACAGCCATCTCGATTCCTTCATCTTGCAAACCCTCTTTCCCCTGCAGATGATGAACAAGGTTCGTCCTGTGGCAGCAGCGGACTACTTCCTCAAGAACAAGTGGATCGCTTGGTTTTCACTCAAGATCATCGGGATCATTCCTGTGCACAGAAAGGTGCGCCACAGTGAAGGAGATCCTCTATCCGCTTGTAGTGAGGCACTGGAAGCGGGCGACATTCTCATCATTTTCCCTGAAGGCAGCCGGGGAGAGGCAGAAATGTTGGATGAGTTCAAGACGGGAGTGGCTCACCTCGCACAGAGACATCCAGAGGTCCCTGTGTATCCACTCTTCTTGCATGGGTGTGGAAAAGCACTGCCGCGCGGGGAAGCGATCTTCGTTCCCTTCTTCGTCGATGCGGTGGTGGGGCAGCCGATGAGATGGAGCGGAGATCGGACGGAATTCGTGGCAACACTGAAGCGAGAGATCGAAGGTCTGGCAGATCATTGCCAGCGGCCGGCATGGGATTGAATCGGCCGCAGCGAATCGGCCGCAGGGAATTGACGGAGCGAATCGACGAGGCGGTTAGGCTTCTTCTCTGCCCCCGACGCCGAAGTATGCGGCGTCCGGGTGATGGAAGGCGAGTGCCGAGACACTGGCCTCTGGATCCATCATGAATCCCTCTGTCAACTCCACACCCAGGTGCTCCTGAGGATGGAGCAATCTCCAGATCACCTCCTGGCAGGAGAGGTCGGGACAGGCGGGATACCCGAAGGAGAATCGTTTCCCACGGTATCGTGCCCGGTATAGATCGAGATTTGAAATTCCAGCGGGGTCAGGGAAGCCCCAGCCAGATCGGATCTCTCGGTGAACAAATTCTGCGAGACCTTCGGCCATTTCAACGGCAAGCGCCTGAACAGCGTGAGACTTCAAGTATTCTCCGGAGTTCATCCATGCACGTGATTGTTCCCGTACCTTTGAACCGGCAGTGGTCACCAGCATCGTGAGATGATCTTGCGGAGTCCCATCATCGGCGAGGGGCAAGATGTAATCACAGATCGATTGATGAGGAACTTTGACCTGGCGAGGGAAAGCGATCTTCTCGGCGGGCTCCAGTGAGATCGGATCGTGAATGGTGATATCCGTGGCCGTGGCACTTGCGGGGAAACACTTCCACATCGCCTTGGGCATCAGGAGTTCCCGTTGAATCGTCTCTTCCAGCAGTTCTTCCATCAATCGCTGAAGACTCCGGGCCTTGTCGTCTCCGGCTTGGATCTTCTTGGTGAAGTTGCCCCGCAATCCCATATGTCTGCCGTAAAGCATCTGAGGATTGATCAACGGAAAAATCTC